>JAGVKL010000008.1 GCA_020050595.1 Legionellales bacterium | reverse complement strand
TTCGGATGGACTTTGCCGCGGTTCGGATATACATTGTTGCGGTTCGTGATGTTCTGTGTATATATTAGGCATTTAAATGCGATCGCCATGCAACCTATCTATAACGCTATTATGGTAAATTTAATGGATTGAAAGATAAAAAAATATTGTTGATGTTCGGAGAGTATTTTCTGTAACATGGCCGTCAGCGCTTTTAAAGGGTAGGCTGATTCTTCCTGCTGGCCAATTTCTCGTGCAAGGAGGGGGATGTTTATTACTTTAATGATTGTCATCGCGATTTTATCTGGCTAATATGGCGCTTTGCTTCCCATCGCCTACCTTGCCCTGCCTGGTTAAGCTTTCTAGTAAAAATAGCTGAGCAAGCTGGCTTTGTATTAAAAGCGCTTTACGGAAATGCTGTGGCTTGTACTATGCGCCTTGTAAAGAGCGGGAGTCATCTGAATAAAGGATATACATGTACTTACCTAGAGAATACAATAAATTATTTATAATATTTTTTTTATTATCCTTGGTATGCCCCATCTATGCTGAAAATAATAGACTGGCAAATCTTTATTTCTCAGCTGAAACCGGCTGGTCAGTTATGCAGCATGGGGACGTATCTCCCTATCAATTTAAAGACCAAGAAAATATCGGTTATCGTTTAGCAATGGGATATTTATTTCCTCTTTCCGATAAATTTAGATTAGGACCTGAAGTTGGATACGGCTATTATGGTAAAATTAGTTATGAAAACCTGAGCAACCTAACCGTGTATTATAAGTCTTATGGATGGAGTCCGTTAGCCAATCTTACGTATAAAATCACCCCAAAAGTTAGTTTGGCGTTAAAAGGTGGCGTTACCGAACTACTTCAACACTACGATATTTCTGGCCCTAACGTGACGCCCGGTGGATTTTATCAACGTGCATTTAGTCCAACACTCATTATTGGGAGCTTGTATAATCTGTCAAAACACACATCCGTTGGATTGAATTATACTCACATTTTTGCCAATAACGCGCCTTTAACAAGCGATACTTATTTTACATTTAGGAATGTAAATCAAATTTGCAGTGTTAATGCGGTGATGGCCATTATTACCTATTCAATTTCGTAGCAACTAGCGATTTTGGAACGGAATCGAAAGAATAGATAGAGAACCTTATGATGCTAACTGAAGATGAATTAAAAAAAATTGCTGAACTTGCCTACATTGAGATGGATGCACAAAGCACAGAGCAATTGACAAACGATGTAGGTGCTATCATGCAGTTTGTTGAAAAGCTTCGCCAAGTGGATACCAGCCATGTAGAGCCCTTACTACACCCGCTTCACTTGAATCAACGGCTACGTACTGATGAGGTTCAAGAGCAAAATGCGGTTAATGCCTTAGAAAAAATGGCGCCCTTATTTGCTGATAATTTATATTTAGTTCCCAAATTAGGTCCTTTTAGCAATGAGGATAAATAAGCTATGCATACGCAGTCTTTAAGCGCATTAATTGAAGCTTTGCAGCAGAAAAAAATATCGAGTGTAGAACTTACAAAGCATTATTTACAACGGATCAACCATACCAAATCGCTAAATGCTTTTATTTCTATTAATGAAGAGCCCGCGATAGCAGCAGCCAAAAAAGCCGATCATCTTTTAAGTAAAGGCAAAGGTAGCATGCTCACCGGTATTCCGATGGCGCATAAGGATATTTTTTGCACGGAAGTATTACCCACTACGTGTGGCTCGAAAATGCTCGCTGATTTTTTTGCTCCGTACTCTGCAACGATTGTAAAACGACTAGACAATCAAGGGGCTATTTTACTAGGCAAAACGAACCTAGACGAATTTGCCATGGGCTCGACCACAGAAAATAGCCATTTTGGGCCCACTAAAAATCCTTGGCACCCTGCCCATGTACCTGGCGGCTCGTCAGGAGGCTCTGCTGCTGCGGTAGCAGGAGGCCTTGTTCCTTTTGCTACAGGAACCGATACCGGAGGCTCCGTGCGCCAGCCCGCTGCCTTTTGTGGCATATCTGGCCTTAAACCCACTTACGGCTTAATTTCTCGTTTTGGCATGGTGGCCTTTGCTTCGAGCCTCGATCAAGCAGGGATTTTTGCACATAGCGCAGAAGATATAGCTTATGTTTTACAAGCTATCGCGGGTTTTGACCCACACGATTCTACTTCCGTTCATCGAGAAATTCCCGATTACCGTAAAAATTTAAACCATGCTTGTAAATCATTACGCATAGGATTACCCCGCTCTTTTTTTCATAAAGACGTTGATGAGGATATTCAACAAGCTATTCATCATGCAGTTGACCTATTCGTTAAACAAGGAGCAACGATTGTTGAATTGGATCTTACCTTAGAATCTTTATGGGTCCCTTGTTATTATGTTATCGCCTGTGCTGAAGCCTCGTCTAATTTATCACGCTACGATGGTATTCGCTTTGGTTACCGTACTTCGAATGCATCCAACCTCAAAGAATTGATTACGCGCTCGCGAAGCGAAGGTTTTGGGGTGGAGGTTAAACGCCGTATCCTTTTAGGAACGCATGTCTTATCTTCAGGCTATTTCGATGATTATTATGTCCAGGCGCAAAAAATAAGACGAATGATTCAAGATGAAATGAAAACGGCATTATCCAAGGTTGATGTTATCATAGGGCCAACCACATCAACCTGTGCTTTTAAATTAGGGGAAAAATTTAAAGATCCCACCAAACTTTACTTAGCAGATATTTTTACAGTCATTGCAAACCTTGCAGGATTACCTGCCATTTCCATCCCCGCAGGATTTAGTGAAGGATTGCCCATCGGCATGCAACTTATCGGCGCTCACTTTAATGAAGCGCAATTATTAAATATTGCCCATTTTTATCAGCAACACACAGACTGGCATTTAAAGCGTCCTAGTGACATAAGCGGGGGTGAACGATGAGTTGGCAAACGGTTATTGGTCTTGAAGTTCATGCTCAGCTTAAAACGAATTCAAAATTATTTTCAAACAGCCCTACCGCTTATGGCGCCTCACCAAACGCACAAACTAGCTTTATCGATGCAGGTTTACCAGGCGTCTTACCTGTTTTAAATCAAAAAGCAGTGTATATGGCGATCCAGTTTGGTTTAGCAATTGGCGCTGAAATTAATAATTTATCTTTTTTTGAACGGAAAAATTATTTTTATCCTGACCTTCCTAAAGGCTATCAAATCAGCCAATTTCAACGCCCTATCGTCAGTAATGGGCATCTTGAGATTATGGGTGACGATGATACCTTAAAAAAAGTAATGATTGTTCGAGCGCATTTAGAGGAAGATGCGGGTAAATTACTGCATGATACGCATACAAAATATACAGGCATTGATTTAAACCGCGCGGGCACACCTTTGCTGGAAATTGTTACCGCCCCTTGCCTATTCTCTGCCAAAGAAGCCATTCATTACTTAAAAACCCTTCATCAGCTTCTGCGATTTTTAGATATTTGTGATGGCAATATGCAGGAGGGTTCTTTTCGCTGCGATGTAAATCTTTCGTTACGACCGAGGGGGCAAAAAGAATTAGGGGTCAGAACGGAGTTAAAAAATCTTAATTCATTTCGTTTTATTGAAAAAGCCATTCAGTATGAAGAGCAAAGGCATCAGGATTACCTTGAAACAGGACAAAAAATAATTCAAGAAACAAGACTGTACTCGCCAGAGGCAAATCGAACAGAAGTATTACGTACGAAAGAAAATGAAAATGACTATCGGTATTTCCCTGATCCTGATTTATTAACCATTGAATTTAGCGAAGATGATTTAAACAAGATGAAAGCAACCCTTCCTGAATTACCTGCTGAGATTAAACAACGTCTACATCAAGAAGGCTTATCAGGGGATGATATTGAATTTTTATTAGCGACACCTGCCACACTTAAACTTTACGACGATCTACGCAAAGAGAGTCATGCTCCCGCCAAATTGATTATCAATTGGTTAAAAGGCCCCTATGCAGCGACCTTAAAAGAAAAAAATCGCTCGTTTGATGAGCCTTTGGTTTCTTTAAGCTTACTTGGATGTTTACTTGATCGCTTAGCAGATGATGTTATACCCAGCCATATTGCTAAAACCATTTTTCATCAATTACTTAGCGAGCCTAAACCCATTGATGACCTTATAAAAGCATCTGGTTATGAGCAACAAAGCGATTCTAGTGTACTTGAGAAGCTTGTACGGGAAGTAATCGCAGCGCATCCTCAGCAAGCTTTTGATTATCGTGCTGGGAAAGAAAAGCTGCTTACCTTTTTTGTGGGGCAAATCATGAAACAGACCAAAGGCCAGTTTAATCCAAACGAGGTCAATGCTTTGGTTAAAGCGTGTTTGCAGGGATTGAAAAAATAAAACCGCGAGCAATGCTCGCGGTCATGAACTTTAATAAATAGAGCTCTTGCATAACCTGCATCTTTAACTTTATTGCTGCGTTACAAAGCGTTCTCCGGTGCTCATTTACTCTATGTAAACTCCGCTCCTCGAACGGTTTGTGCCTTGCACTAAAGCTAAATCTACAGGTTATGCAAGAGCTCTAATAAACTAACGATTAATGGTAAGGTTTTACAACGACTGTAGTACCTATATCCATGAAGTCTTCGTTTAACCATTTTGCTGCACTAGGCAATACTCGGATGCATCCATGGCTAGCATTATAGTTAGGCACTTCATAAGCAGCATGGATAGAATAACCACCATTAAAGTGCATGCAGTAAGGCATCTTAGCACCACCGTTTGTTTCTATAGGATAGATGCTTGAGGTGCACTCAGGTCCCTTCTTAGAGTAAACTCTAAATGTACCTGTGACGGTATGGCAAGGACGGCCGACATCTTCACAGAAGTCTTTACCACCTGATGCACTACCTGTTTTTACGCGATTGCCTTCTGCATCATAAGCTGCCCATGCAGTAGCTTTTGGGTCAAAAACAAACACTTTTTTACCCGTTGCTTCCCGTTTTACTGGGAAATAGTTGCTACCTTTGCCATCAGCATCCATGCTCATGGTGTAATGAGTATAGCCCGCATCATCAACGATAGGTACTGAACGATCCATTGATGCACAAGCCGCCGTTAATACACATAATGGTACAATCACTAGTTGCTTTTTCACAGGATAATCCTCCCTTTGTTTTTTACTGTATCGGGAGGATTCGGTTAGAAGTTTAGCTTTTTTTGTAAAAAATTTACATTAAATGTGTCTTTAATTGCATTAGTGATTGTTATTATTACATTTTTTCTTTTTTAGAAAGCATGTACTCAATGGCTAATTTAAGTTGTTCATCACTGCATTCAAAACACCCACCTCTTGCAGGCATAGCATTTAACCCTTCGTCTGTATGTTTAAATAAAGCGCTCATGCCTTTTTTAAGCCTAATCGCCCAATCTTCAGGCACACCGATCCGAGGAGCGCCTACCGGAATAATAGGATTTTTGGCATGGCAATTTGCACAATAATGCTGCACAATCTGCCGCCCTTCATGGGGCTTGCCGCGAATTCGTTTAAGAAAATCTTGTGGATGATGACTCGCTGAATACAAGCTGCCTAGATAAAATAAAATGCATAGGGCTACTATCTTTCGCATTACACCTGCTCTTTGCTAAATGACGTTATAAACTCTTTACTAGCTGGCTTTGCAATAAATTCGGGTAACGCTTGCATAGCCACGACCACCAATTGCAATTTTTTACGCCCATTGTATTCATTAATATCTAATTTATAAGCCGCGTGTAAATATCTAGTTCGGTGGTTCGGCCAGGATTGCAAATCAACATTAAACGCAATGGCATCGATGGGATCGTTGCCTTGCTCATGCTGCAGGGTTAACTTTAAATGGTGCTGGCCAACAATACGTTGTTCTAATATTTCAAAAACATTATCAAATAAAGGCTCGGGAAATTGCTGCCCCCAGGGGCCCGCTTCTTGTAGTAAAAAAGCAAGATCAAGCGTTAATTCTTTTGCATGTAGCGGA
The DNA here is from genome assembly GCA_020050595.1 of Legionellales bacterium. Lineage (GTDB taxonomy): Bacteria > Pseudomonadota > Gammaproteobacteria > Legionellales > Legionellaceae. The sequence continues at coordinate 40,672 of JAGVKL010000008.1, read as the reverse complement.
CCATCGCTTAGAAGCTCTCCAGCGCATTGCGATACATCAATATGTTTTTCTACTTCGGCAATGAGAGCCTGCTGAAATTCTGTAAAAACCGCCTGTTGTAAACTTAAACCAGCCGCCATAGCATGACCGCCAAATTTCATTATTAAGCCTGGATAATCTTTATCTATAGCTGCTAACACATCACGAATATTTAATCCTGCAATAGAACGTGCCGAGCCTTTAAGCTCCCCGTTTCCCACTGCAGCAAAAGCAATGACAGGACGATGATAACGCTCTTTTAATCGCCCTGCTAAAATTCCAATAACGCCTTGATGCCACGACTCTTCAAATAAACAAAGGGCTAACGGTAAATGCGTAGACTGTGTCAAGGCTAATTTATCCAAGGCCTTAAGCGCTTGCTCTTTCATTTCTGCTTCAATCTTACGGCGTTCAACATTTAACTCGTCTAATTGCTGAGCTAATAGTCGAGCTTTTTCAAAATCTTCACAAAGCAAACATTCAATCCCTAACGACATATCATCTAATCGGCCAGCAGCATTGAGCCTGGGTGCTACTGCAAAACCAATATCACCTTCACGTAACTGCTCACATCGTCTTCCAGCTACTTCTATTAATGCTTTAACGCCCGGACGGCAATTTCCTTGTCTAATGCGCAACAACCCTTGCGTAATTAAAACTCGATTGTTTTGGTCTAAAGGAACTACATCAGCTACGGTACCCAAAGTCACTAAATCTAAAAATTGGGCCATATTAGGCTCAGGGATATCGTTTAATTTAAACCAATTTTGACTGCTTAATTGACGCCGTAATGCGAGCATTACATAAAAAATAACACCTACTCCCGCAATAGCCTTACTGGGAAAACGATCATCGGCCTGGTTAGGATTTACGATTGCATAAGCCGCAGGCAAGGTCTCTGCAGGTAAATGATGATCGGTAATTAAAACATCAATGCCCGCTAAGTTGGATGCATGAACCCCTTCAATGCTAGCAATGCCGTTATCCACCGTAATAATAAGATGCGGATTACGCGTTTTAGCGACTTCAACAATACCTGGCGTTAAACCATACCCAAACTCAAATCGATTAGGAACTAAATACTCCACATGTCTAGCACCCATGGCACGTAAAGCGGCAACAGCCAATGCGGTCGAAGTAGCTCCATCGGCGTCAAAATCACCAATAATTAATATACGCTCCTTTCCATTGAGCGCTTTTTCCAAACGAAGGGAAGCTTTTTCGATATCGGTTAAGCTAGAAAAAGGTAATAAAGAAGATAATTTTTTATCTAATTGGTCTTCACTAATGATCCCTCTTGCAGCAAAAATACGCTGTAAAACGGGTGAGAATACAGATAGCTGAGGTAAAGTAGCTGGTAAACTGCGCTTTTTAATGAGCATGCATTAATTCCGTCTATTTTTATTTTTAAATCCCCGGTGCTTAATGGCAGGAGCGTGTCATCCCCGCCTGCGCGGGAAGGACAGGTACGCTTATGACAGCGCCATTAAACGCTTAAACCAAGGTCTATGTCGATTTGTAATATAAGCTATATTATTCCAATACCAATGCACTTCTTTTTTTTGTAAGTTTATAAAAGCAGTCGGGTCATTATTAAATAATCCAACGCTTCCTTTAACAAGCCCTGCCTCTTCAAATTTCTGAACATTAGTCGAAAGAAAGCGAGCTAATCGCTGTAGATCCTCATCACCACAAATTACAGGCCTTGCCTGCGGCTCATTCAATCGCCCTTTGCCCCAAATCCATATCCCATTAATGCTACAAGAAGGCCGGGATGTATTTAGCGAATCAGCACTATATAACATTTGTACTTCGGTCATCAAACGTTGCCAAAATAGCGTTGTATCCAAACCTTTTAAAGCAATCATCATCGATTGATGATGCATGTCATGCAAAGATTTCGCCAACATTGGAGGCTTATTATCGCATTGCAGTAACCATGTGTGCGCATCATGATAAAATAATTTCATATCATAAGCAGCCACCCAATCTCTAAGCAGCGTAAACCAATGATAAGCTGCTTTTTCATCTAAATTCAAATGCTCGCCATAAGCGGTAATCATGGCATCATTATGCGAAGCCTCCCAATGAATGGGGGAAACGATTAAAAAATCGCCTTCTAGGTGGTGAAAGCGGCGTAATAAATCAGCAATAGGAGGTTTTTCAATGGGATAACCCATTATTTTTAAAATATGATGATAAAAATGATGCTGACTAGGGATTTCCAAACCGCCTACTGGCAATGTATCACTGGCTGCGTTAACCACAATATCCATATATTTCGACACTGGGATATCTCTTATTTACAATGCTAAGTATAATTGCGAGTATAAATTATCAACTCTTCAAACACCATGCATATTCAGCGCGAAACTTTAGAGAATAATACGATTCGTTCTTATACGGATCATGAAATAACCGTGGGCTCGGAACGTTATGAATCCAGTGTCATTATTAGCGCAGATGCTGTTATTCCTTCTTGGCCCATTCAGCATCTCCAAGAGTTAAATGAAACAACCTTAGAGCCTATTCTTGCATTACGGCCTGAAATTATTATGATTGGGCATAGCAAAACGGCCACCATCCCGCTTCCTGTGCTTGAGTATTTATCTAAACAACGAATTGGTATTGAAAGTATGTCAATTGGATCAGCAAGCCGCACTTTTAATGTGCTTTTGAGTGAGAAAAGACGAGTAGTGGTGGGGATCATTATATCTGCCGGCGAGCCTCAAGAATATTAGGAATTTGTCCTAATTTACTCAATAACCGTGATAAAGCTGTTAAACCATCAATCTCTACCGTCAGCGTAAGATACATCATATTTTCTTGTTTATTCGTCTGCGTTTGCAAGGCATACACATGAGCGTGCTCATTGGAAAGCAGCGAGGTTATATCACGTAGCAATCCAGGGCGGTCGAACGCTTTTATTAAAATATCCACCACATAATGGTCGCGTGGCGCAGAGCCCCAATTAACCTGTAAAAAGCGTTGTCGTTGTCTCTCGCTTGCGTGAATAATATTAGGACAATCCTGGCGATGAATAGATACACCCCGGCCTAATGTAATATACCCTATAACTTGATCCCCAGGGACCGGCTGACAGCAACGAGCCATATGCGTTAGTAAATTACCTACCCCTTCGATTCTTAAATCACTCCCCGACATTGAAGGCTTGGTCTGAGGCTTGATAAAGCGGGGCTCCTCCGCCACTTGCTCCGTTGGCGTTAATCGGCTTAGAACCTGGCCAAGCTTAATATCACCTCGACCTAAAGCGGCTAACAAATCATCTAAACGCTTAAAATTAAAAGCCAATGCTACATCATGCAGCCGCTCCGCTTTAATGCCTAAGGTTTTTAATTCTTTATCAAGGAGCTCCTGCCCTTCTTGTTTATTTCTATCGTAATCTTGCATTTTAAACCAATGCAAAACTTTCGCCTTAGCACGTGAGGTTTTTAAGTAATTTAAATGCGGATTAATCCAATCTCGAGAAGGTTTAATTTCTTTCCCAGTTAATACTTCAACCTTGTCACCGGTCTGCAAAGCATACGTTAAAGGAACAATGTGGCCATTTACTTTAGCCCCCCGGCATCGATGTCCAATGTCACTATGTACATGATAAGCAAAATCCAGCGGCGTAACGCCTTGTGGCAAATCAAGTACATCACCGTCAGGAGTAAAGACATAAACCCGGTCTTCAAGAAATTCTGTTTCTATAGATTCTGACACACCCTTGTTAGTCGCCATTTCCCGATGCCAAGCCAAGACTTCCCGCAACCATTCAATTTTACGCTCATGGCTTTTTTTATGCTGAACAGCCCCTTCTTTATATTTCCAATGGGCAGCCACACCCATTTCCGCTAGCTCATGCATGCGGAAGGTACGAATTTGCACTTCGAATACTCTGTCTTCAGGGCCGACAACTGCGGTATGTAAAGAACGGTAACCGTTTGGTTTTGGATGGGCAATATAGTCGTCAAACTCAGCACTAACTTGCTTCCACAACGAGTGAACCAACCCTAAAACTTCATAACATTCTTCTTTGGACTCCACAAGAATACGTACCGCCGTTGCATCATAAATTTCTTCCAGGGGCACATTCTTCCTTATCATTTTGCGGTAGATGCTATGAATATGCTTAGAGCGTCCATAGACTGCAAAATGTTCTATCCCAAGACTTTTAATTAGGCGATTTAACTCATCAACGATTAAATTAACATAACGATCTCTATCCAAACGCTTCGCTTTTAAACCTTTAGCTATCGCTTTATATTCATCGGGATGTAGATGGCGAAAAGCGAGATCTTCCATTTCCCATTTTATAGCTCCTATTCCTAAACGATTCGCTAAAGGGGCATAAATTTCCATCACTTCGGTGGCTATTTGCCGCCGCATTTGTTCAGGCATAGGGGCAATAGAACGTAGGACGCAAAGCCTTTCTGCCAATTTAATGAGAACAACGCGGACATCATCGACCATCGCCAACAGCATTTTGCGAATATTATCAATTTGATGCTTATTCTGGGGGTATTTTGCCAATGCCTGTAAGTTAGACATGGCACTCATTTTTTCAATGCCTTTTACCAAACGAGCAATGGGGAGGCCTAACTGCTCCTCCACATCTTCGAGGGATAATTCCGCATAATGAACACTTTCAAAAATAATGGAGGCGGCAAGCGTTTCCTGATCCACCTCAAGATCCGCTAAAACATCCGCCATAGCTAAACCTTGTTGTAAACAAGATTGCCCTGTTTCTGTTGCATGATCTTGGCCTGCTAATTGACTTAAAGTACACGCGTTACGAATCAGACCTAAATCTTGGAAATAGCCTTTGTTGCCTAATTGTTGCAGCCATTGCTCAAGATCAATGCTGCCATCAGGTAATAAAGTGGTGGTTTCTTTGACTTTAACCATGACGTGTCCTTTATCTAGGGTCTGCGCTTTGGCTTAAGCTAGCTCTAGGCTATCTCTAATTATTTCTCAAACAGGGCAATCGACTCTACATGTGCTGTATGAGGGAACATGTCCATTACCCCAGCGGATACAAGTTTATAACCTTGTTGATGAACTAAGTTATCCGTATCTCTTGCCAATGTAGCGGGATTACAAGAAACATACACAATTCGCTCAGGGTTTATTTTACGTATGTTTTTTACAATTTGCATAGCACCCGTACGCGGTGGATCAAGCAAAACCTTAGAAATCCCTTTTTGAATAAGTGATGAAAATGCCGTTTCATCCTCTAAATTAGCACAAAAAAATTCCGTATTATTTAATCCATTTGCCTTTGCATTCATACGTGCACGCTGCACCATCGCTTCACTTCCTTCAACCCCTATTACTTTTGCACAATGCCTTGCTAAGGGTAAAGAAAAATTACCCAAACCGCAAAATAAATCCAACACAACATCTTCAGGCTTTAAATCCAGTAACTCTAAAGCTTTACCAATCATCACTTTGTTTAAGCTTGAGTTAACCTGCGTAAAATCAGTAGGATGAAATTTCATCGTCACATCATAAGCAGGCAAGGTATAGCTGAGAAACGGCTCTTTAGCATCTGGGTAAAAAAGATAAACACTATCAGGACCTGCAGGCTGTAAAAAAATGTGGAAATGGGTTTCTTTAGCAAAAATTTTAAGCTTTTCTTCATCCTGCACATTTAATGGCTCTAAATTGCGAAAAATCAAAGCTACTTCATCATCCCCAACAGCCACTTCTATTTGAGCAATCTGATGGGGTGCGCTAAATGAATCTAATAATTGGCGTAGATGCTTAATTTGAGCATCTACTTTAGCGTTTAAAACAGGACATTGCGTAATTTCTGTGATATATCGCGGATTATGTTTTTCTCTAAAGCCTACCAACACCGCCTGTTTTTTTTCTACATAGCGTACACTTAGGCGAGCTTTGTTGCGATAGTTCCAATGCTCGGTTACCAGTGGTGGTAATATTTTTAAAGGCGTGGCGTGACCAACACGAGTTAAAAGATCGAGCAGTAAGGTTTCTTTTTCATGAATTTGGGCGTTACTGTCTAAATGCTGCAGTGAACAACCACCACAAAGCGTATAATGGGGGCAGCGAGGTTCTACGCGATAAGGCGAAGGCTCAATGACGGATAATAAACGACCCTCATCAAAATCTTTTTTTCGACGCGTATATTGAAATGTCACCACTTCATTGGGCAATGCATTTTCAATGAACGTCGTTTTTCCTTCTATCCGCGCAATGCCTCGGCCGTCGTGACTAAATTTCTCAATGGGTGTGGTCGCTGTGACGCATCGCTCTTTTATTCTACTCATGGTAATTCGGCTATAAATTTATCAACATCCTTTGGTGCTAATTCAACAAATTCTCCTCGTGAGAGCGAACGAGGTAAATGCAAATGACCATAACGAACACGAATCAAACGGCTTACTTCTAACCCCTGCGACTCCCACAAGCGACGAACCTCTCGATTTCGCCCTTCATTTAAAACCACATGATACCAGCCATTTTTCCCTTCGCCACCTCTAAATTGCAAACGTTTAAATTTAGCAGGACCATCCTCTAATTGCACGCCCTTTAGAAGCTTAGCTATTATTTCAGGGCTTACTTCACCATAGACTCGAACGGCATACTCGCGTTCTAACTCAAATTTTGGATGCATCAAACGATTAGCTAACTCGCCATTATTCGTAAAAATTAACAATCCTGAGGTATTTAAATCCAACCGCCCTACTTGGATCCATCGACCTTGTTTTAAATGAGGTAAGTTATCAAATACCGTGGCCAGATGCTTAGGATCGCGCCGACTTGAAATTTCACCTATCGGTTTGTGATAAAGTAAAATTCGTGTTTTTATTTCAAGTGTTAACGGGTTTTTAATCACTCGGCCTTTAACACTAATTTTGTCTTCAGCACCAGCAACATCACCCAATTTTGCGGTTATACCATTCACTTGGACTAGACCTTCGTCTATCCACCGTTCCATTTCTCTGCGAGAGCCAAATCCTGCTTGGCTTAATATTTTTTGTAATCGTTCACTCATTCATTGATTCACTCTGAAGCGTGGAATGTAATGTAGGCAGTTCATCAAGACTTGGCAGATTAAAATAATCAAGGAACGCTTTGGTTGTAGCATACAAAGCAGGTTTCCCAGGCACATCCTTATACCCTGCGACACGTATCCATTCGCGTTCAAGTAAGGTTTTTAACATTGAACTACTAATAGCAACACCACGAATATTTTCTATATCAGCCCGAGTTACTGGTTGTTTATAGGCAATAATTGCTAATACTTCTAAAAATGCATTAGAGTATTTTACAGGTTTTTCAGTCAATAAACGAGTTATCCACGGACTATATCGTTTTTTCGTCTGAAAAACATAACCGCTTGCTAAGCATTGAAGCTCAATAGCACGAGACTCATAATCTATCGCCAGCGCAGAAAGTGCTGCTTTTATTTGCTCAAGAGATGGCGAGGCATGGCCGGTAAAGGTGCCTTGAATTTTTTCAATACTCAGAGGCTCACCATAACTCATTAGCAACGCTTCTAAAACGTATTTTAATTCCAATTCATCCATCGTAATTAACCTGTAAATGAATGCGCGAGTGAAAAGAAGCTTGGGTGATGGTTAAGAGCGATTGCCTTGCTAATTCAAGAATGGCTAATAAAGTAACCACCAAGCCCGCACGCCCCTCATGAAAAGACAATAATTGAGTAAATTCTGCGGCTTTTAATTGCGCTAAACGATTTAAAACCCATGTCATGCGTTCATTTACGGACAAAGGTTCCCGGCTAATGGTATGGTGAATAACCAGTTGCTGGCGCGCTAATAACTCATTCATGATTTCAACTAATGACTGTAAACTCACTTCAGGATAGCTTTTTTCAATCAAGACACCATCATTGCTTACTTTTACGAGAAAAAGATCCCGCTCTAATCTTGGTAAGCCATCTAAAGACAGTGCTGCTTCTTTAAATTGCTCATAGGCTTGTAAACGTCTCACAAGCTCCATACGCGGATCCTCTTCTACTTCCTCGTCTGAGGATGGATTAGCAGGTAAAAGCAACCTTGATTTAATTTCTATCAATAACGCCGCCATGGCTAAGTAATCCGCTGCTAATTCTATACGATGCTTCTCTAAGAGCTCTATATATTGCATGTATTGCTGCGTAATCGTTGTCATGGGAATATCTAAAATATTGATATTCTGTTTGCGAATTAAATAAAGAAGCAGATCAAGCGGCCCTGAAAAGCAATCTAATAAAACTTCTAAGGCATCCGGTGGGATAAATAAATCCTGCGGGATTTCAGTGCATGCTTTTTTAATAATCCAACCCCATCACTTCCCGTACCTCATCCAAAGTCTTTGTAGCCTCTTCCCGTGCTTGCTCGCTGCCTTCAGCCACAATGCGTTTTACCGAACCTAAGTCATCCGTATAATCTTGGATGGCTGTCTGTATAGGTTCTAATTCACGATTGACAGCATCAATCACCGGTCTCTTGCATTCAATACAGCCAATACCTGCCGAACGACAGCCTTTTTGTACCCAATCTTTGGTGGATTCATCCGAATATATTTTATGAAATTGCCAAACTGGGCATTTTTCAGGCTCCCCTGGATCCGTGCGCTTCACCCGCGCAGGATCAGTGGGCATCGTTAATATCTTTTTCTCTACTTGCTCTTTCGTGTCACGTAAACGAATAGTGTTGTTATAAGATTTCGACATCTTCTGCCCATCAGTGCCAGGCATCTTGGCGTGCTCGGTTAACATGACTTGAGGCTCAGAAAGAATAATTTTCCCTTCCCCTTCTAAATACCCTAATAATCGCTCCCGATCGCCCATTGACAAATTATGTTGGTTAGCTAAGAGCGCTCTTGCTGTATTTAAAGACTCATGGCTTCCATTCTGTTGAAACGCTTTACGCAATTCGCTGTAAAGCTTTCCCGTTTTCTTCCCCATTTTTTTAATCGCTTCAAGTGCTTGCGCTTCAAAATTGGGCTCACGACCATAAAGATGATTGAAACGACGTGCAACTTCACGAATTAACTCAATATGAGCAACTTGGTCTTCTCCTACCGGTACAAAATCAGCACGATAAAGTAATACATCAGCGCTTTGTAATAATGGATAACCTAAAAAACCATACGTAGATAAATCTTTATCACGTATCTTATCTTGTTGATCTTTATACGTAGGAACCCGCTCTAACCAACCTAATGGCGTGATCATTGAAAGAAGTAAATGTAACTCGGCATGCTCTGGCACCCAGGATTGGATAAAAATTCGCGATAACCCAGGGTTAAGGCCACAAGCTAACCAATCAATAATCATATCCCATAAAAGAGTCTCAAGAATACCAGGCTCATCATATCGAGTAGTTAACCCATGCCAATCTGCAGCAAAAAAGTAACAATCGTATTGATGTTGTAACTTTAACCAATTTTTCAGAACACCATGATAATGGCCAAGATGCAATTGACCGCTCACACGCATACCTGAAACAACTCGTTTATTATTGCTAAAAGCTGACATGAAACTCCTCAAATAGTAGGGTCTTGTTGACCATAAAACCAAATATTTTATGTAACTCCTCAGGTTGTGGATAACTTTAGGGACATTGCCTACCATTTTATTTATTTAAATGGTGTTGGGTCCCCCTTCCCTTCACGCAAAATAACCGGGTACTCACCCGTTAAATCAACAACGGTGGTAGGCTCTTGACCGCAATTTCCCCCATCAATAATTAAGTCAATTTGATTACCCAATAAATCCTTAATAGACTCAGGCTCGCTTAATGGAGCACTTGCTCCCGGCAATATAAGGGTGGTGCTCATCAAGGGCGCATCTAAACATTCTAGTAGCAATAATGCAATGGTATTTTCTGGTACCCGCAGTCCTAATGTTTTACGCTTAGGATGCAACATCAAACGAGGGACTTCACTAGTAGCATTCAAAATAAAGGTATACGAACCGGGAGTAAATGCTTTTAGTAAACGAAAAATAGGGTTACTTACTCGCGCATAGGTTCCTAATTGCGATAAATTACTGCAAACTAGCGTCATATTATGGTTTCTGTCTAATTGGCGTAACCGACGAATCCGCTCTAAAGCTGATTTATTACCTAGCGCACAAGCCAATGCATACCCTGAATCAGTCGGATAAACAATTAAACCACCCTCCTCAATAACAGTGACTGCTTTTCTTAATAAGCGAGCCTGAGGATTATCTGGATGTATTGCAAAAAACTGACTCATAACCAAAGTCCCTAATTAATATCCTAAACAGGTGTAACCCTCATCTATCCAAATAAAAGCGAGTAAGCCAGGCACCGACCCCCAACAAAAGCCATCCGAACCGCGACCGTCAGGGAGCGGAAAAGTCCATCCGACCCCCAAACCGCGACCGTCAGGGAGCGGAAAAGTCCATCCGACCCCCAACAAAGCCATCCGAACCGCGACCGTCAGGGAGCGGAAAAATCAACCAGTGTCAACAGCCCCTAATCGGCCTTCCCCTTCAACCGTTCTCGTTAGGCCAAGGCCCAACCTACAGAAAATTTGGATAGATGAGAGTTGCACCTCCTAAACTATTCAATTAACCATTGTTGCCATATTGGCGTGCATTTTACTGGTAAAGCGGGTTGCCGGCCAAGTGTTATGTAAGAATAAGTATCCCCATGATAATCCGATCCTGTAGAAGCTAATAACTTAAAACGGTGGCAAATATCTGCAAGATAATTCACTTGCAATGCAGTTGCTGCACCCGAAACGACCTCGATACCCACGCCTCCAGCCACTCTAAAAGCTATGATTAACTCATGGAGCTTAGATTGAGTCAATGCATACTTCAAAGGGTGTGCAATAACCGCCTGCCCTCCTGCTCCTACAATAGCAGCAACAACATCCTCTACACTAGCCCAGGCTGTAGGAACATAGGCTTTGCGACCTCGACTTAAAAAGTGTTTAAATGCTGCCTGCATAGTTGGAACTTTGCCTTCATTAACCAAGACTTGAGCAAAATGAGGCCGGCTAATGCGCCCATGGCCTGCAATGTCGGCTGCTTTTTGATAAGCATCTTTAATACCGCAGTCTTTTAAATGCATGCTAATTTGCTGTGCCCTAATCGTTCTATTTTCATTTTGCCGTACGATTAAATCACATAAGATTGAAGCCTCTGGGTTTATCATTAGACCAATAATATGAATATCGTATTTTTTCCATCGCACACTTAACTCAATACCATTGATAATTTTAATAGCTTGCCCTGTAGCAGCCTGACGTAAGGGTAGAAGCCCTGCTGTTGTATCATGATCGGTTAATGCAAGCATTGCCACTTTAGCATCAATCGCTTTTTGCAATAATGCATCGGGGGCTAATTCCCCGTCAGAAAAAGAACTGTGGCAGTGGAGATCAATCATAAAATGGATTTAAATTTGAGAGTTATTAGCTAACGTTAGACAAATTTACCATACTTTAAAAATTTTATCCTTACACTCTATGAGATACTAAAACCTTTTGCTAAGATGGTTGCGTAGTATTTATTTAGTCTTTTACTTATGATCAAGGAAGCCATCATGAAAAAAACATCTTTAGCTGTTGCTGCATTATTAACTACCTTATCAGCTGCTGCGATTGTTCCTGTTGCTTATGCTGATAGCACAAGCACACAACAATCCTCTTGCACTGGATGTAAGGGTTGCACTGGATGTAAGGGTTGCAAGGGATGTAAGGGTTGCAAAGGTTGTAAAGGTTGCAAAGGTTGTTCTGGATGCAAAGGTTGTTCAGGCAGTAACTGCAGCGGATGCAGCGGAAGCTAATCAAGCCTGCTCAGAGAATTAGCTAGCATAGCAATATGCTAGCATCCTTTTATCCTTATGATACACAGAATCTATGTTAGAACCATTTGTACACCCGCCTTTGACTCGATGGCAGAAAGCTAAGTTATTAAAATATGCTGAGCAAGTACTCGCTAATCAGCAAGAAATGACCACGTCAAAGGGTAAAAACATACTCCATTACACCCTGGAAAAACAAAAACGCCACGCTCGCATGAATCATTATCCAAAAGGCGATCGGATAGATCACCAAACAGGAGCGCAATATTTTTATCATTGCCATCGTGAAAATGAAGAAAGTGATGAGCATGGACATTTTCACTGTTTTTTACGTTATAAACACATTCCTAAACGAAGAAAACCCACTTCGCTCAGCGATTGGGACAAATACATCGATAACCCCATGACTCACCTCGTAGCCATTGCGATGAACCGTTTTGGGCAACCTATACGCTTATTTACCGTTAACCGTTGGGTAACCTCTGAGATATGGTATGACGCAGAGCACATACCAAGTTTTGTGAAGCGATTCCAATTGACGCTTACCGACAATCCTTATTGGCAAACGCTTGATAAATGGGTGGAAGGAATGTTGCAACTATTCGCTCCTCAAATTGCATGGTTACATCACCAGCGTGATAAGGTTATTGCAGCTCATCAATTACAAAACCCTGCTTCTAATATCTATGAAGATGAAACCATAGAAGAATTATCTGATATTAATGTTAACTTGAAAGAACAAATCGAGTGGATTATTTCCTAGGCCGATGAGTGAAAGTGATTTTTACTTGCGTAACAACGTGCTCATGTACTATCCTTATAGTATATTTATCAATCTATAAAACATTTTGAGCAGTACACTTTTTAACGACTCACTTACATCTCCGACGTTCAATGCCCTCGAGCTGGCTAACTTGTGCGGTTCGCTGCATCAAAATATTAAATTATTAGAAAAATTTTTTCATGTCCAAATTAAACCCGGACAGAATAAAATCATGCTCTATGGTCATTCGGCTAAAAATATCGCGCGAGCAAAGCGAATGTTGGTTAAAATACATCCTTTAACGAATAAACCTCTTCACACCCATATGCTTTCATCATTACTACACAGCGAGGCGCATGAGAAAACCATGTCACATCATCTTAAATTAGGCCGCAAAACTATTACCACTCGTAATGATCGCCAAATAGACTACTTAAAAAGTATCGATCATTACGATCTTACCTTTGCTGTAGGTCCTGCAGGTACAGGAAAAACGTATCTTGCTGTCGCTAAAGCGATTGAGTGTTATGAGCGAGGGGATATTCAACGCTTAGTCTTTGTCCGTCCTGCCGTTGAAGCAGGCGAAAAGTTAGGTTTTTTACCGGGTGATTTAGTTGAAAAAGTATTACCCTATCTTCGTCCTATCTATGATGCACTCTATGAAATGATAGGATTTAAAGAAGCACAAAAACTGTTGCAAAGTGATGTGATAGAAGTTTTACCCTTAGCATTCATGCGAGGTAGAACCTTAAATGAAGCCTTTATTATTCTTGACGAGGCGCAAAATACCACCATTCCACAAATGAAAATGTTCTTAACCCGTATTGGATTTGGCTCTAAAACGGTAGTAACGGGTGATATGACACAAATTGATTTACCCAAAGGCACGGATTCAGGCTTAGCTCATGCTGTAAAATTATTCGAAAACATCGACGAAATTAATACTCACTACTTCACCAGCCGCGAAGTCGTAAGACACCCCTTAGTCGCTCGGATTATTGATTGTTATGATGCCAAGGAAAAGAAAAAATGAGTTATTATGTTGATGTTCAACATGCTTGCCAAGAGATCCCTCCCGTGACCGATCAAATGTTAACCGAGTGGGCTACCACGGCCATAAAGCCCTATCGTGATTCAGCCGAACTCACCGTGCGTCTTGTCGACGCTAAAGAAATCACAACGCTCAACCATACCTATCGAAAAAAAAATAAACCCACCAATGTACTCGCTTTCCCAGCCGTCTATCCAGACGATATAGAACTTGAATTTCCCTTATTAGGAGATATTATTATTTGTTCTTCTGTTTTAAAACAAGAAAGCGAGGAACAAGATAAACCTTTAGTAGCTCATTGGGCTCATATTGTCATCCATGGAGTTCTGCATTTATTAGGCTATGATCATATTAAAGAAAGCGAGGCTTTAAAGATGCAAGCTATTGAAATAGGGTTACTGGCAAAACTTGGATTTGATAACCCATATAAATCTAAAGAAGAGGACGCATAGATTGAATAAAGAAGATGATACTAGCTCGTGGTTCACCCGTTTAAAGCAGTTTTTGCAGGTTGAGCCACAAAATAAAGAGCAATTAATCAGCTTATTAAGAGATGCACAAATTCGTTCTCTGATTGATACCGAAACGCTCAATATGATTGAAAGTGTGATTTTGCTATCTCAGATGAAAGTTAGGGATATCATGCTTCCTAAGCAGCAAATGACTTACATTTCTGAAGATGCTGGACTTAATGAAGTTATCAATATTGTTGCCCAATCTGGCCATTCCCGCTTTCCTGTTCTTGATAATAAACATGAAGTAGTAGGTATTTTGCACGCAAAAGATCTGCTTCGTTTTCAGGAGGATGAGCATAGCTCCTATGATCTATTGGATATTGTACGCCAGGCTGCCTTTGTTCCTGAAAGTAAGCGGCTGGATTTATTATTAAGTGAATTCCGTAACAACCGAAATCATATGGCGATTGTAGTGGATGAATATGGGGAAACAGCAGGCTTTGTAACCTTAGAAGATATTATTGAGCAAATCATCGGAGATATTGAAGATGAGTTTGATATTGATGAGGAAGCCTATATTAAGGCACACGACAGCGATCACTATATCATAAAAGCACACACGCCCATTGAAGACTTTAATGAGCAATTACAAGCTAATTTTAGCGATGAAATCTATGACACGATCGGCGGTATTGTCATGACAAATTTTGGCTACTTACCTAAACGCGGTGAAGTCATCACGATTGATGACTTCGAATTTAAAGTAGTCAACGCCGATGCTCGCCGTATTAAATTATTAGAATGCTTTGACCGCCGGAAGCCGACTGCATGAGTGCCGATATTTTAGTCATTGACCCTGATATTGCATTTACCCAACAGCTAAAAAACTGCTTAGAGGCAGAAAGCTTTAAGGTTACCCTGCTCCACGATGGACAAAATGGTATTAAAAAAGCACTGAACCAACCCTTTGACGCTATTATCCTTGATATCCTTTTACCTCAATTAAATGGTTTTGAGGTTTTAAAAGCTATTCGAGAGCATTTAGATATTCCCGTCATCATGCTAACGGCCCGTCAAGATGATATTGATCGCCTGGTGAGTTTTGAAACAGGTGCTGATGACTATATATTAAAACCTTGCAATCCAAATGAATTAATCGCGCGGTTAAGAGCAATTTTAAAACGTGCGCAAAAATTACCGACTCATAAGCCACTTCTCGAATGCCATCATATTAGTGTGGATTGCAGCAAGCGCATTGTCACTATCGCCGATAAACCGCTGGAGTTAACCAACGCTGAATTTAATATTCTAGAAATGCTCATGAAATCAGCTGATCAAGCTTTTTCTAAAGAAGAATTGACAGAATATGCTCTAGGGCGTAAATATACTGCCTATGATCGAAGTATTGATGTTCATATCAGTAACTTACGGAACAAACTAGGCGAACAAGGTGAAGATATTATTAAAACGGTTCGCGGGTTTGGTTATTTATTTAAAAGTGTGCTGTAATTTAGGATAAGGTCTGTTGACATTTCATCTCCGATCCTACGCCCCATGGATTGTGGTAGGCTAGCAATCGATTGCAGAGCAATTGTCAACAGACCCTAGTGTTAAAAATAAAAATAATAATTTCTTAGGACAACATTTGAGCAGCCATATAGCAAAACACTTGGATAAAGGCAGCGGTTATCTTTTTTTCATTGGATTCACCGCTTCAAAATTAAGAAATATACCCATAGGCATTGTCGCCATTGCTTTTAACCTCATTTCATTACTAACCTATCTAATTGGTTACATAATGTGGCATGCCGCTGCCTTGCTTTACCCTCATTATCCAAGAAAACGAACGCATTGGTATGGCTTTTCCGCATTTAAAACGCAATATGAGATTGCAGCGCTTATTGGGATGGTTTCTGCGATTACCGCGATCATTTGTTTAGCAGCCCCCGTTCTGATTCTTCCTACTGCATGGCTTTATGCCGTGAGCAATATCATTTGGCTCGTTAGTGAGCTTCATAAAAAAAACCACCCGCCGCCTTATGATGAGCACTTTTCCAGTGCAAAACAATCGCATTACCTCCGTTACTCAACCCTCGCTACTGTGAGTAGTATCGTCACAGCTGTTGGGCTTACCATCGGTTTATTTTTACCACCTGTAGCGTTTGCAGTAGTCACTGCTGCAACCGTTATCAGTATCGCCGTAACCATTGTTGGATTATATTATTGGGGCAAATGCGTGTTTGGTAGTTATGAACCAGATAAAATTGCCCATAGTTATGGGTTAGTAGATAAGCTTGGCGGTAAAGGTAATCTTGAAAACAATCAAGATGCCAAAAATGACTTAAGCGATAGCCCCCTTTCCGATCCAAGGAGCGTAACGCCTCAAAGTCCTGGGCCCAATAGCCCTCAAACTGATGAACCCGGCACCTTGCCTTTTTCACCTTAAGTTTTGCTTGGCATCTGCCGCAACACATCATAAAATACCCTACAACTAAAAACAAATACGTCAGGGTAACCGCATCTAATTTTTGAACACAAATCACTGTCGCTTTGCCTACTTCCCGCGCTTTATGCGCGGGATCCATCCAATCTTAAATGGAGATTGAATATAGATTCCGCGCATAAAGCGCCGAACGTGGGCGACTTGGGTTTTTAATGTCCATTTAGATGCGTTTACCCTGCAATATGTGCTCACTGTATTTACCGGACAATAAGATGACTCAAATTAAACCATCCAATGCACATCGCGCCGCAGCAATGATTAAAGAACGTCTACCCTCCTTTAAGCCTACTATTGGCATTGTGCTAGGCTCAGGGTTAGGTAGTTTTGCAGAACAATTGGAAGATGCCGTATCTTTTGCTTACGATGAGCTGCCAGGCTTCCCCGTCGTCACCGTTCATGGTCATGGCGGTCATTTGGTTGCAGGGCATTTATCAGGCGTAGGTGTAGTATGTCTTCAAGGAAGGGCTCATAGTTATGAGGGTCTAAACCATGAAGTCGTCAAAACCTATGTTCGTACCCTAAAATTACTAGGATGTGATTATTTTTTCGCAACCAATGCCTCTGGCTCATTACGTGAGGACGTGGGGCCAGGATCGTTGATGTTAATTACTGATCATATTAATTTACAACCGGGTAATCCTTTGGTGGGCCTTAATGATGAAGAATTTGGGCCCCGCTTTTTGCCTTTGGATCATGCTTATGATCCTTCGGTCCGTGAAAAATTATTGATGATTGCTCATAAGGAAAATATTGCCCTAAATCAAGGAGTCTATCTTTCTGTATTAGGCCCCAATTATGAAACAGCTGCTGAAATCAGAGCGTTTCGTATTTTAGGCGCCGATGCGGTAGGTATGTCCACCGTTCCTGAAGTATTAGTTGCTAATCACTGCGGCATGAAAGTAGCGGTTATTGCAACGATTACCAATTACGCTACTGGACTTTCTTGTACCAGCCACTCCCATGAAGCCGTGGTTACCGTTGCAAAACAAGCCGCAGAAAAACTTAATAGTTTAGTAAAGCGCTTCATTACGGAGTTAGCATGACAAGACATCGAGAGCACCCTAGCTCCTCCGGGTCAAACATCGGAAAAGATGCCCGTTATCCAGAGCGAAGCGAAGGACCGGTTAAGCCTTGGGAGGATGATATGGCCTGCTTCGTGCATAATAGCAGCTTAGTCTCTATGATAGCTCCTTTAATCGATCTAACTCTACTCGATATAAATGCTAGTGCAAACGATATTCAAGCTTTAGCGATTAAAGCACAAGCATATGACGTAGCAGCAGTTTGTATTTTTCCTGATCAGCTTGATTTCATCCCTTCTGAAATCGAACTAAAGCGTGCAACCGTGGTCAATTTTCCCGGCGGTGATGAGCCTTTATCGCAGGTCTTAAGCCAAATTGAAAACATAATCGCAACCCAAAAAGTAGATGAAATTGATTATGTTTTTCCTTATCAAGCCTATCTCTCAGGCCATAAAGCCGAAGCGATTGAGCATAGTCACGAAGTTATTCAACGATGCAAACAGCATCATCTTATAGTTAAAGTTATTCTTGAAACAGGTGCCATTCCTTCTACAGAAATGATTTATGAAATGAGTAGCAACATTATCAAAAGCGGCAGCGATTTCATTAAAACATCAACCGGTAAAATTCCTCAAGGAGCGACACTTCCTGCGGCATTCGCTATGCTGAAAGCTATTTTGGATAGTCAATCTCATTGCGGCCTCAAGGTATCTGGCGGCGTCAAAACCATTGAGCAAGCCCTTTCTTATATGAAATTAGCTGAGGAAACATTAAATCGGCCCGTGGATAAGACTTGGTTTCGTATAGGAGCAAGTAGCTTATTGGAAAAATTGCCCCTTACAAAAGACTAAGCCACATTAAAGCCCCATACATTACACTGCTTGAAAATGCTGAAAGATAAGCTTCAGAATTATTTCTACTGAGAAGTATTTGCTGATAAAAAAGTATGCCAATCGCTAAACTCCAGCAAAGGTAAAACAACATCCCCCATTGCATAATCCAGGCTATATAAAGCCACATCAGATGAAAAAAGATTTGTAAAATGCCTATTATGAGACGCTCATGCGGCGAAAACCATATAGCGGTGGATTGCACGCCTAGGCGTAAATCATCCTCCTTGTCAGCCATAGCATACATGGTATCGTAGGCAACAATCCAAGCAAAATTCAGCGTAAATAGCAGAATGGTAATAAGATTTATAGGAACATAGGACGCAGCATAAGCCATAGGAATGCCCATTGAAAAAGCAAAACCTAAAACAAGTTGGGGCGCTATAAAAAAGCGTTTACAAAAAGGATAAAGAATACTAATTAAAAGAGCGACAATGGCATAATAAAAACAAGTCTTGGGTAATTGCAATACAATCCAAAGGGCCCCTAAAAGCAAAAAGCCAAGTAATGTCAATGCTTCAAATAATCCAACCTCACCCGCAGCCAGTGGCCTCTTATGGGTGCGTTTCACGTGAATATCGATATGACGATCAGCCATGTCATTGATAATACAACCTGCCGCTCGCATTAAAAGCGTGCCGCAAAAAAAATAAATAATTAATGGAAGTGGTGGTCGCCCTTGATTGGCTATCCAAAGAGCCCATGCCGTAGGCAACCATAACAACAGGACTCCCACTGGTTTATGCATGCGCATTAGCCTTAAATAGGCAGGGATTTTAGAAAGCAGTCTAATCATGCTGATATCTTCCAAGCGCCGGTAGAAAAATTTCTATAAGACAAAAAAAACCCTCCTCGCAAAAAGTAAACAGGGATTGGCGCGCCCATAAATACTCACCTAGAGGAGTTATATGCGGCGTAACCCAATGATACTCTATGGTTTCTTTACTTATAGGATAAGGCGTCAGCGCGATTCGTTTAATTTTATCCTCATTAAAAATTAAGGCTCCTAGTGGTTCTGATTGCAATCGATCGAAGAAGGCAGGCTCAAGTTGATAGGTCGCTTGAGGAATGATTGTCCGCGCATACCAACAAGGGTCCTTATGAGCCCACATCAGTATTTCACGGTGAATAAGCGGCGAATCGTCAAGTACAAAGGTTTGCTTATCCCACCAGTTAGGCGCATCCCACGCCTGACGCAACAATGCTAACCGAGCGTCCCCCGCTTTGCTTTTAAGTAACTCCGTCAGTGAATCTTGATGAGTTAACCAAGGTAATAGGGCTTCTGGTGTTTGATTTTTTATGGGTAGAACTGTTTTTGATGTTAGTTTAATTAGCATGATGAACGCAAAAACTATGTCGACGTCCCGCGACTTGTTCGCAGGATCCAGTATAGCGCGAAATCCATGGATCCCGCGAACAAGTCGCGGGACGTCGAAATTGATAGAAACTCAATTTCGCGACAGCAACCAGCTAAGTGCAATTTTACAATAAGAAAAACAATCTTTATATAGGCATCATTCATGTGAGACGTGATTCTTTAATTCGTCCTATACGATTGATGGTTAATTTAATATCGTTGCATAAAGCAGCGTGAATCATAAAATAACCATTCACCGTATTATTATTTATCGTAGGCGTAAACAGTAAATAACGTTTGGACTGAAAGCCTTGCCATGTGACGTGAACTGGTTTTGCAAACCATTGCCATTTATGGATTAACTTAGATTCGCTATCATAATGATGCTTAGGATTATCCATAAAAAGCAGCATGCCATTGGACCAGTCGTTTCGAGCATCGAGCGGCGTTAAAACCAGGCTTTGACCTGTACTGACTGCCTGCAATTGGGCAAAATGGATGGCCGCTTTTATTTCCTCTGCTATGATTCTTTGCTGATTCTTTTTATAAAATGAGACACCTACTGAGGTAGAACATGTTAAAAACAAAGTGAGAATTACAAGATAACTCATTAATTCTAAAAAAGTAAATCCACGACTTGAAGATTTAGTGCAGTAGCGGCTCGCAGTAGATTCAACTGCTGAATTTAGGTTAAAGTGTAGGTTGAGTCTTGACCCAACCTTATCAATGCCTTGTTGGGCCAAGGCCCAACCTACGACGATTTGAGGATAGACAGGCAGCACAGTTAATTAGCCAATAATTTTTTCACTGATAATAAATCATGATAAGCTTTTTTCTTATCCCCTGGGTTTCTTAAAAGATAAGCAGGATGATAGCTAACTAAAACCCTTTTGCCCTGATAATCATGGATTGTCCCCCGCATTTTATTTAAAGGATAGGCCGTTTTTAAAAGGAACTGGCCGGCAAAGCGCCCTACTGCCAAAATTAAGTGGGGAGAGACTATTGCGATTTGTTGCGCTAAATAATCACAACATTGGCTGATTTCCTCGGAATTTGGGTCACGATTATTAGGGGGACGACATTTTAAGACATTAGCAATGTACACATCCTCGTCTGAAAGACCAATACTCCTAAGCATGCGATTTAAAAGGCCACCCGCTTTGCCTACAAAAGGCTTCCCTTGTTGATCCTCATAAAAACCAGGTGCCTCGCCCACAATCATTAACTTTGCCTGTGGATTACCCCGGGCAAACACAGTTTGCGTGCGGGTTTGGGCTAGCGGGCAACGCGTGCAGCTAGATACTTGTTTTGCTAAATTGGCTAATAAATTTGTATCCACAGCTATCTTTTCAGGCCCAACCACAGGCTGCGTTGATCCCTCACTTGCATGGTTGGAAAGAAGCTTATTGGGTTTTTCGCGTAAAATCCAAGGCTCGATACCCATTTGTTGTAAATAATAATGCTGCAAATTCCGTGACATCGGTCGGCTTTATGAGTTCAAAGAAAGACAGTATAGCCTGGTTAATTTAGTTATGCATCATTGATTTAGATGCTGCGAATGGGTCGTTTTAATCTGAGGTATCGTCCATTCTTAAACGGTAGCCTGGTTGCTTGCAACCAGGAAAGTATGCTTCACTTGCATCAATAGCTAGGATCCCCGGTTGCAAGCAACCGGGCTACATTATTTAACAAAAAAGTGTCGATACCTGAGGTCGCTTTAACCAACAAAAATCTATATCAAGGAACAATAACTGATTCGCTGATAGCCGCAGCTAATTGTTCAGTCTCTGGTCGACTAAAAAATAAATAACGGCCTGTTTGATAACGATGCGCTAAAAGAGCTGCAGCATAAAATATGCCACCGCCCAAAACACAAAGTGCAATGTTAGTAAGGATCATTGAAAGTCCATGATCAAGATGACTAACAAACTGTTTCTTCCCTTCGTTCAGGGTGGTTAAAAAATCGTTTTGAAAAGCGCCATTGTATTTAATAGTGTTTGTTATTTTATCTTCCAAAGTTTTCGCTAACGCTATAGCGCTTTCTCCTCTTTTACTAGCCCCTGGCAAAGGAGAATCTTTTAATGCCTTTCCATAGCGCTCTAATTTTTTTATACCGGCCAAAACAGCGTCTTTCTTCTTTGCAGTCCAAAACGCAATCATTCCAGGCGGCAATTTAGCACCAACATATGTTTCAGACTTATTGAGCAAGGATTGCGTCATCTTTTGAGTAAAACGTAAATCACTGTCCGTGAAATTAATTTTAGAATAATCCAATCCTGATAAATCCGCTTTTTCTAAATCAAGGCCTGTAAAATCCAATAGTTCTTTTTGACACTCGGGAGAAGAGGCTTTCAGCAATGCTCGGAAATCATCATAATGATTAACTACCAACTCCTCTACTACCAGAGCAACCTGATGTTCTTCATACGTATCGGTATTCTTTTGGCCTGTTCCATGCTCTGTATTGGGGATAGGCACAACCATGCCATTAACTACAGCGTACTGAGTAGGAAAAGTATTATGAACAATATCGGAATAAGTGCCTACTACTTCTTTATAAACAAATTCAGAACGCAATAATTGCTTAAGCTCGTTAGGATTGGATGTCAATTTAAATAAATTTGCTTTTATAGCGTCATAATCTGAAATAGGTACAGCAACAGGCGTGTCGTTTGATCGATCGTAAGTTCCATAATTTGCATAATACTGTTGACGTACTAGGAATGATTTAGTTTTACGCATGCTATCGACGAAGTAATTAACAAGCTGGCATTCTACCCCAGCCCTCTCAAAATGTCAAAATACGCCCTATATGTTCTTTATGAGATCATATTGAAGATAATATATCATGGACAATACGTGTTGGGTCCAGTGCTTTAGTAATAGGACGCCCGATCACTAGAAAATCGCTGCCTGCTTTAATGGCATCGACTGGCGTTACAATACGTGCTTGATCATCTTGGCTATCGCTAGCCAAACGGATACCCGGGGTCACGGTTAAAAAAGAAGGACCACAAAGTGACTTAATCGTAGGGACTTCAAGCGCAGAGCACACCACCCCGTCTAATCCTGCTTCTTGAGTTAGTCGCGCCAAAGTAGCAACACGTTTTTCTAAAGGCTCATGGATCCCGCTCGTCTCCAATTCATCTTGACTCATACTCGTTAATACCGTCACCCCAATTAAAAGAGGCCGACCGGCGTTTAAAGAAGCTAATGATTCCCTCGCTGCATTCATCATCGAAAGCCCGCCACAAGCATGTACATTTAACATCCATACTCCCAAATCAGCAGCCGCTTTACATGCTCTTGCAACCGTGTTTGGAATATCATGAAATTTTAAATCAAGAAAAACGTTGAATTGTGTATCCACTAATTTACGAACAAAATCCGTTCCCAAACGCGTGAACATTTCACTACCCACTTTAAGCGCGCATTGAGCCGGATTTAATTGCTCAACTAAATTCAGTGCTTCAGCTTGATTATCAAAATCAAGTGCTACGATTAATTTAGGCATCGACTTAGTCCCCCTCGAGCCCATGAATAGGCTTCATTCGACTCCATTGCTTGCAACTTGGACAATGCCAATGCAAAAGCTTGCCGCCAAAGCCACAGTGTTCACAGCGATAAATCGGCTTATTTTCCAAAAATTTGCTGGTTATGTTGTAGAGCATTTGTAATTTATCCCGCACTTTTCCGTGTGCTGACTCCAGATGCCAATTGATTAAACGGTTAAGTCCCCGGATAGAAGGATGCCGACCTAATTGCGCGGAAACAAAATCAATGGCTATATCCATGCTTTTTTCATGACGTAGGTATTCACCAATCACGAAAATAACCGAAGCGCGTGGGTGTTTGCGGATGGTTTGCTCCAAATAGTCAATGCATTCATCCATAGCATCTAATTGCTGATGGCAATAAACCAGTGGCTCAATGATTTCTGTCAAAAATTCAACGTCTTGTTCAGGTACATTTTTTAAAGCGCGAATAGCTTGTTTGTAACGCCCGTTTCGCATTTCAAGATCGGCAAGCATTAAACTTGCACGAACCGATTTTTTATCAACAGCTAAGGCTTGTTTTATACACGATTGCGCTTTGTCATAAGCATTATTTTTAATGGCACTGGTAGCCATTTCACAATAATAATGAGCGGCCTGTAAGTGCATGCTGGTGCCAGTTGAAACTTCTAGCTTTTTAACAATATCCAGTGCTTTTTCCCATGCCTTTTCTTGCTGGTAAATAGCTAATAACCCCTGCAAACTACTTACCTCTCGAGTCCCGCCTAATTCGACTACTTCCATAAAAATACGTTCAGCGCGATCAAAAACACCCGCACTCATGTAGTCTTGACCTAATGCCATTAAAGCTTCTTTGCGTTGCAACAAGCTTAATTGAGGTCTTGCGATCAAATTTTGGTGAATCCTAATAGCTCGATCGACTTCGCCCCTACGGCGAAATAAGCTTCCCAAAGCAAGATGCGTTTCAACCGTATCACCATCAACTTCCAATAACTTTATAAATACATCGACAGCTTTATCAGGCTGCTCATTTAATAAATAATTCAAACCGACAACATATTCACGAGAAAAGTGATTACTACTGCTTCTGTCTTTAACTGAATAATTTCGGCTCGCTACCCACCAGCCAGACCAAGCTGCTGCGGGTAGTAATAAGGGCCACAAATGAATCATTCAAGCTCTCCGATAGATGCGTTAAAAATAATTTAGAAGCTGTTTGGTTAATCGCTGCAATAACCCTCTGTAAGAAATAATCGTCTTTGCAAGCACAGCAACCCAATGGCCTTGGTGACTGATTCATTTACCAATCAAGCAACCGGCATGAAGGCCGCTGGGTTGCTTCGTCGCTACGCTCCTCGCAATGACAGTGTAAAAAATCATCCACGCCACAATGCCTTCTCGCAACGACGCTTTCAAAAATTATACCGTAAAGGATTATGACAGTAGATTAACCAAACAGCTTCTAATGCTGATCCTTCAAAGGTATAGCACGTAAATTTTTAATTTCCCTTTCAGTTAACTGCAATTGATTTTTAACTTTACGACATTCGCCTTTGAGGCGCAAATACCGATATAAAAATAGAAAAAGTCCTAAGAGAATACCAACACCCATCATGATAGTCATTAATACAGAGATAGGCATTTTAAGTGTAAGGAAATAAAAATTAACCGGTACTGAAGTAGCATTGAGAACGGCAAAGCTTACACCGATTAAGATGAGTAAGAGGTAAAAAATAGTCATCACTATTCGCATTTAGCATATCCTTATTTTTAACCTAAATTTAGGCTTAATATAAAAAAAGCGTAGAAAACTACGCTTTTTTATGAGAAAAATTCTTGCACAAGAAAGGTCCAATTCTCATAGATTGGGCCCTGAGGTATCGTCACTTTTTGTTAAACAATGTAGCCTGGTTGCTTGCAACCAGGAAAGCATGCCATTTAAAAAGTGACGACACCTCAGGATTGGGCCTTAAGCCCAACCTATTTGATTTGTATCCTTAAAGTACAAAGAATAATTATTCATTCTCTTTGTTAGCCATCTTTTCCTTTAATAAGTCACCCAGCGTTGTAGTGGGTTCGCCACTGCTACGTGAATATTTCTTGATGGCTTCTGCTTGATCTTGCGCGTCTTTTGCTTTAACAGAAAGAGAAATGGTGCGATTTTTTCGATCAACATTCGTAATTTTCGCTTCAATTTCATCGCCTTCTTTCACTACTTGTGTGGCATCATCCACTTTATCTTCAGATAAATCATTTGCACGAATAGTTCCAAAGACTTCTTCTGCTAATTCTACAGTTACTGATTTCGCATCAACAGCTGATACTTTACCCTTAACGATAGCGCCTTTTGCATGCTCTTCAACATACGTAGTGAAATTATCACCTTCCAATTGTTTTAAACCTAAGGAAATGCGCTCACGCTCTGGGTCGATAGCCAGAATAACGGCCTCAAGCTCTTGACCTTTCTTGAATTGTTTAACCGCTTCTTCACCTGGAACGGTCCAAGAAATATCCGATAAATGAACCAATCCATCAATTTCACCGTCCAAGCCAATAAAGATACCAAAGTCAGTAATCGAGCGAATCTTACCACTCACTTTTTGGCCCTTATTGTGCGTCTGCGAGAAGCTTTGCCATGGATTACCTACACATTGCTTCATACCTAAAGAAATACGGCGACGCTCTTCATCAATTTCAAGGACCATCACCTCAACTACATCACCTAAAGATACCACTTTGCTCGGATGTACGTTTTTGTTCGTCCAATCCATCTCAGACATATGAACTAAACCTTCAACACCTTCTTCGATTTCAACGAAGCAGCCATAATCGGTAATATTCGTTACTTTACCTTCCAAACGTTTACCTATGGGGTAGCGCTCCACTAAATCAACCCAAGGATCGTTACCAAGCTGTTTCATACCTAAAGAAACCCGGTTACGCTCGCTGTCAAAGCTTAAAACTTTAACTTTTACATCTTGACCAACGGTTAATAGCTCGCTTGGATGCTTAACACGCTTCCAAGAAATATCAGTGATATGTAATAAACCATCAATACCACCTAAATCAATAAATGCACCGTAGTCGGTTAAATTCTTAACGATACCGTTGAGTACTTGGCCATCATGCAAGGAATCAAGCAGAGCTTGTCTATCAGCACTACTTTCTTCTTCAACGACTGCACGACGCGATACAACGATATTGTTGCGTTTTAGATCCATTTTAATCACTTTGAATTCAAGCTCTTTTCCTTCAAGGTAAGATGGATCGCGGACAGGTCTGACGTCAACTAAAGAACCAGGGAGAAACGCACGTATAGTACCGATTTCTACAGTGAAGCCACCTTTTACTTTACCAGAAATCAATCCAGTTACTGTCTCATTATTTTCATGGGATTTAGACAGCTTACGCCAAGCTTCTTGACGTTTTGCTTTTTCTCGAGAAAGAAGCGTTTCGCCGTGACCATCTTCAACAGAATCCAAGGCTACTTCGACTGTATCGCCTACACTAATTTCTAATTCACCATTTTTATCCTGAAACTCTTCTACAGCAACAATACCTTCTGATTTTAGACCTGCATTTAAGGTCACATAATCATCATCGATATCGATGACTTTGGCAGATATGATGGCACCTGGATAAAATTGTGCTCCGACAATACTTTTCTCAAATAATTCTTTAAAACTTTCAGACATGTTATTAAACTCTTTAGTAATAAAATAGAAAAAGCGCTCCGCCCTTTTTCCCCCCATACAGCAAGTTGCTAACTTCTTAGCAATGTTGCCCGCGCTAATTGTAATACATTGTCAAATACTTGTACAACAGTTAAACCCGTAGTATCGATGAGCACCGCATCCTTCGCAGGTTTTAGAGGTGCGTGAGTGCGAGCCGTATCTCTTGCATCACGTTTAACCAATTCATCAATGACCTGCGCGAGGCTAGCATTATTTTTTGTTTCTTTCAACTGTAAATACCGCCTTTTTGCTCTTTCTTCCACGGAAGCATCTAAATAAATTTTCAAATTGGCATTTGGAAAAACCACAGTGCCCATATCACGACCATCTGTAACCAGCCCAGGCAACTTAGCAAAAGCACGCTGCCGCGCCAACAATGCCTCACGTACTTCAGGAATCACAGCTATTTTTGAGGCATTTTGACCTGCCGTTTCTGTTCTGATGGTCGCACTAATATCTTGCCCATCTAGTAAAATAGCCCCACTTTGGGAAGGATCGACCTGAAATTGTAAATTCAGGTGGTGTGCTAAGTGAACTAATTTATCAATGTCATTGAAATCAATTGCATGCTGTAAAGCAGCGTAAGCTAGTACTCTATAAATAGCCCCACTATCTAGAAAGTGCCAACCTAAATGCTTTGCTAACCTATGAGAAATAGTACCCTTACCCGTACCACTAGGGCCATCAATTGTAATAACGGGAACATCTGTTTTAGAAGGCGTCATGACTTTCCTGAATGGCTAATTTAATACGATTGGCAGTAGAGACAAAGGTGGGGAAAGAAGTAGACACATTAGCACAATCCTTAATAGTAATAGGCGATTTAGCTAAAGCCCCCGCAATAGCAAAAGCCATGGCAATACGGTGATCATGATGGCTGTCAATGACTCCGCCTTGCAATGTCCCGCCTTTGATTAAAACACCATCATCCAACTCTTTTGCCTCTATTCCCAGCGTCTGCAACCCCTCTACCATAGCAGCGATCCGATCGCTTTCCTTAGCGCGTAATTCCTTAGCGCCATGCAAAAGCGTTTGCCCATGAGCACAACTGGCAGCAATAAAAATAGCAGGAAACTCATCGATCGCTAAAGGAACCATCGCTGCAGGAATATCAATTCCTTCTAAAGAAGCATGTTTTACGTAAATATCAGCCACCAACTCTTCGCCACACAAACGCTTATTAGTTAAGGTAATATCCGCTCCCATCCGTTTTAAAATATGAAGAATACCTGTCCGTGTTGGATTGATTCCTACATTTCTAATTAATAATTCGGCATTAGGAATTAAGGTGGCCGCCACGATAAAAAACGCGGCGGATGAAATATCTCCCGGGACAATAATATCAGTCCCCTGACATTCACTAGCTGAATTAATAATAATCGTGTTATCGGCTTTATGAATAGGATAAGAAAAAGCCGTTAACATGCGCTCGGTATGATCGCGGGTTAAGCCTTGTTCAATAACTTGGGTTTCTCCTTCTGCATACATTCCTGCCAGCAATAAACACGATTTAACCTGTGCGCTCGCTTCTGGCATCTCATAAGCGATGCCTTGCAATACTTGCCCTCCACGGATATGGACAGGGGGGCGACCATCGGTAGTAATAACTTGCGCACCCATTTGCTGCAAGGGCCGACTGACTCGCTCCATGGGCCTTTTTAAAAGACTAGCATCTCCCGTTAGCTCACTATCAAAGGATTGCGCAGCTAATAAACCGGTCAATAATCGAATTGTTGTTCCTGAATTACCACAATCAATAACATCGCGAGGCTTTTTTAGTCCATGTTTACCCACCCCATGAATGACCACGCGCTGAGAAAAAGGCCCCTCAATTTTTACCCCCATGGACTGAAATGCGCGAAGTGTAGCCATGCAATCTTCGCCCTCTAGAAAACCGTTAACGGTAGTAACACCCGTGGCAATCGCCCCTAAAATAATAGCGCGGTGGGAAATCGACTTGTCTCCAGGAACGGTAATATCGCCTTCTAGTGACTCCACCGGCGTACTAATAAAATGATAGGGTTTCATTGATGATGTTCCTTTGAAAAATCCTGCATAAACTCGATAAGAGCCTGAACCCCCGCCATAGGCATAGCATTGTATAAACTTGCTCGTAAGCCCCCTACTGTGCGATGACCTCTTAATGCGTATAATCCATGTTGCTCGGCTTTTGCTAAAAATACATTTTCCAGTGCCTTATTCGTCAGCGAAAAACAGATATTAACTATCGAACGAGCCTCTTTTGCCACAGGACAATGGTAGAAAGAGGATGAATCAATATACTGATAAAGAGCCGCCGCCTTTTTACAATTGATCTGATAAAGGGCTTCAACCCCGCCTTGAGCTTTAATCCACTTAAACATTTTTGCCGCGATATAACAATTAAAACTCGGCGGTGTGGCATATAGCGATTTGTGTTTCACTTGTATACGATAATCCATCATGGTTGGCAGCAAAGATGTTAAGTTATTGCGTAACAAATCCGAACGAATAATGACTATGGTTAACCCCGCAATAGAAATATTTTTTTGTGCGCCTGCAAAAATAAGACCAAAATCATTCACGTTAATAGGCTCACTTAATAGACAAGATGTCATATCCGCTACTAAAGGGATGTCGCCTACCTTTGGTACCTCTTTAAAATGCGTACCATTGATAGTCTCATTGGGAACATAATAGAGATAAGCCGTGTTATCCTGAATTGTCCAGGACGACTTAGCCTGAATGGACGTAAAACCATCTTGTTTACTACTGGCCACGCAATAAGCCTGCTTTAGCTTGCGAGCCTCTTCATAAGCTAGTTCTGACCAAATACCAGAAAGCACATAACCTGCTTTTTGATCGTCAGAAAGCAGGTTTAGCGGAATCATGGCAAATTGGGTACGGGCCGCTCCACCTAAAAATAAAACTTCATACTGTTTAGGTATAGAAATAAGCGCTCGCAAATCTCTTTCGAGCTCTTCCATCAATGCTATAAATGGGGCGGTACGATGCCCTATCTCCATGACAGACATGCCCTGATTTTGCCAATTTAATAATTCTGCCTGGGCTTCAAGCAAAATGGATTGAGGCAACGTGGCAGGCCCTGCACCAAAATTATAAGGTCTCTTCATCGCCTTCTGCTACTTCCTCATCACCATCGGCAAATTCGTCTTCGCTACCATCATCGTGAAACTCTTCTATACGTTGCATACCAACGACGTGCTCTCCCGGTGTAACATTAATTAAACGAACGCCTTGCGTATTACGACCGATAATAGAAAGCTCTTCCACTTTGAAACGCACCAACGTACCTTTATCAGTAATTAACATGGCTTCATCTGTTTCAGTAACCTGTAAAGCACGGACAACCTTGCCATTGCGCTCATTGACTTGAATAGAAATTACACCTTGACCACCTCGCCCAGTCACGCGATATTCTTCAATATCTGTCCGCTTACCATAGCCTAACTCTGTTGCGGTCAAAATAGTACCTTCTGCACGAGCTACTACCAGAGAAATGACCGATTGGTTTTTTCCTAAACGAATACCGCGGACACCTCGCGCCGTGCGGCCCATAGGTCTTACCAAATTTTCATCAAAACGAATCACTTTGCCCGCATCAGAAAATAGCATAATATCTTTCTTGCCATCGGTAATATCTACACCCACTAAGCGGTCGCCCTCGTCAAGATGAACGGCGATAATTCCGCTTGCGCGTGGCCGGCTGAACGCTTCAAGCGAGACTTTCTTTACGGTACCAAACTTAGTAACCATAAAGACAAAATTATCTTCATGGTATTCACGCACAGGTAACATGGCCGTAATGGATTCATTTTCAGCAAGCGGCAGAATGTTGATAATTGGTTTGCCGCGAGAAATACGACTTGCTAAAGGAAGTTGGTAGGCTTTTAACCAATATAATTTTCCGTAATCTGAAAAGCATAAAAGGGTGTCGTGGGTGCTAGCAATCACCAACCGCTCAACAAAATCCTCATCCTTCACATTAGTGGCCGATTTACCTTTACCGCCGCGACGCTGTGCCTTGTATGCAGACAGTGGCTGGTATTTAACATAACCCTGATGCGACAACGTAACCACAACATCTTCTTCGGTAATTAAATCTTCGATGGTTAAATCTTCTTGTGAAGCAATAATTTCGGTACGTCTTGCATCGCCAAATTGAGCTTTCATCTCGAGTAACTCGTCACGAATAACTTCCATTAATCGCCCTGGCGAAGCGAGGATATTTAATAACTCTTTAATAACATCTAAAAGCTCTTCAAACTCTTTGAGGATTTTTTCCTGCTCTAATCCTGTTAAACGATGCAATCTCAATTCAAGGATGGCTTGTGCCTGATTTTGTGATAAACGATAACCCTTGTCACTTAGACCCTGTTCTTTAGCTAAATCATCAGGCCGTGAAGCGTCGCGGCCTGCGCTCTGCAACATACTTAACACCATGCCTGGTTGCCATAATTTCGCTAATAACGCATCTTTAGCGTCTTGCGGCGTGGGTGATTTTTTAATGAGCTCAATCATTTCATCGATATTGGCTAAAGCAATCCCTAAGCCTTCTAAGATATGAGCGCGGTTACGTGCTTTCTTCAATTCGAAAATAGAACGGCGAGTAACCACTTCACGGCGATGGCGAATAAAATACTCTAAAATCTGCTTAAGATTAAGCGTACGAGGCTGGCCGTCAACCAAAGCAACCATGTTAATACCAAAAACATTTTGCATTTGGGTATGGGTATATAAATTATTGAGCATCACTTCGGCTACTTCACCCCGTCGAAGCTCAATAACCACTCGCATGCCTTGTTTATCTGACTCATCCCGTAATCCAGAAATTCCCTCAAGCCGTTTTTCACGCACAAGCTCTGCTATACGCTCAACGAGCCGTGCTTTATTCACTTGGTAAGGTAATTCGGTGATAATAATCGCCTGCCGACCTGTTTCTTCGTCGGTTTCTATTTCGGTGCGAGCCCGAATAATGACTCGGCCTCGCCCCGTACGATAGCCTTCGATAATACCCGCGCGGCCGTTAATAATTCCTGCCGTAGGAAAATCCGGCGCCGGCACAATTTCCATTAAATCATCAATACTTAAATCAGGATTAGCAACCAACGCAATACAAGCATTAAGAATTTCGGTTAAATTATGGGGAGGGATATTAGTTGCCATCCCTACGGCAATACCTGATGAACCATTAACTAGTAAATTAGGAATACGAGCAGGCATTACAACCGGCGCAAATTCTGTCTCATCGTAGTTGGGACTAAAATCTACCGTTTCTTTGTCTAAATCAGCCAAGAGCGCATGTGCAAGCTTAGACATTCGCACTTCCGTATAACGCATAGCTGCAGGTGCATCACCGTCAACGGATCCAAAGTTTCCCTGACCATCAACCAACATGTACCGCATAGAGAAATTTTGGGCCATACGAACAATCGTATCGTAAACAGCCGTATCACCGTGTGGATGGTATTTACCGATGACATCCCCCACCACCCTTGCTGATTTTTTATAAGGTTTATTCCAATCATTACCCAACTCGCTCATCGCATATAAAACACGGCGATGAACAGGCTTTAACCCATCCCGCACATCAGGCAAGGCTCGGCCTACAATAACGCTCATAGCATAATCGAGATAAGATTGTTTTAATTCATCTTCAATATTAACCGGTGTGATTTCTTTGACTGAATAAACCATAATGAGAACGCGTCCCTATTTAAGAAAAAGCACTATCGTGTAGGATAGCATAGAGGTTAACGTAAATGAACTCGATAGTATCCAAATCCCAGGGCAATGGCATTTAAACACCCAATGCGCATAAAACCCGAACCATGACAATATATATCCGAACCGCGACCGTATACGTATATATCCGAACCGCGACCGTCAGGAAGCGGAAAAGTACATCCGACCCACAACAAAGCCCATCCGAACCGCGACCGTCAGGAAGCGGAAAAGTCAACCAGTCATATTGAATATTCGATTTTCGTTCTCAAATACAGAAATTGGCAAGCCTTGCTCATTAACAACATACTATACTTCCACCTCTGCCTCTCCCCATAATATCGAGTGCTATCTTGCTGTGCCCACCGATTTACTCTGTCACAATCCAGATTTGCTTTAAATGCCGAGGGGCAGATGATTTTATTGTGTGCATTATTTGCTCTGGCTGTAATATGGCGATGGATACGGGTCTACGTCATTATTACTGACCCAAAAAAGTAGTGATAGATCAGCATGTTATGGTTCTTTCAAGTATCTCTAGTAACTTTTCCGCTTCCTGACGGTCGCGGTTCGGATGGGCTTTGTCGCGGTTCGGATGGGCTTTGTCGCGGTTCGGATATATATTGTCGTGGTTCGGGTTTTGAGTGTTTAACCTGCTATGATTACCCAAAGGCAAGACAAGATAACTTACAATTAAATTGACTGTAATGACCTGTTTTTATATAGTTCTGCACAGAACTGCACACGCATAGGCATTTTGCCCACATTTTAGGAGACCCAATGACCGAAAAAACTGTGCGCCTAGATATAAAGGGCCATGAATCAATTGAATTACCTATTTATTCTCCTACCTTAGGAAATGATGTCATTGATATCAATGGACTTGGGGCAACCGGTATGTTTACCTTCGATCCGGGTTTTATGTTTACCGCATCTTGCGAATCAAAAATAACATTTATTGATGGTGATAAAGGCATATTGCTTTATCGCGGTTATCCTATTGAGCAATTAGCGGCGAAAAAAGATTTCTTAGATGTCTGTTATTTACTCTTAAATGGCGAATTACCCTCTCTTAATGAAAAAGCTAACTTTGTAAGCCTGATTAATAATCATACGATGGTACACCAACAAATGTATCAATTT
The DNA here is from genome assembly GCA_020050595.1 of Legionellales bacterium. Classification (GTDB taxonomy): domain Bacteria; phylum Pseudomonadota; class Gammaproteobacteria; order Legionellales; family Legionellaceae. The sequence continues at coordinate 6,681 of JAGVKL010000008.1, read as the reverse complement.
TTAAACGGTTTCCGTCGTGATGCCCACCCTATGGCTATTATGGTAGGTATTGTGGGTGCTTTGTCTGCCTTTTACCATGATTCAATGGATCTAACCAAACAAGCTGATCGCTATACATCTGCTATTAGACTTATCGCAAAAATGCCTACCTTGGCTGCTATGAGTTACAAATACTCGATTGGTCTTCCTTACATGTATCCTCAAAATAAAATGTCTTATGCAGAAAATTTTCTTCATATGATGTTTGGTGTGCCTTCCGAGGAGACAACGCCTAATCCTGTATTGGTAAAGGCAATGGATACTATTTTCACTCTGCATGCTGATCATGAGCAAAATGCTTCTACTTCTACTGTACGCCTAGCAGGCTCTACGGGTGCCAATCCTTTCGCTTGTATTTCGGCCGGAATTAGTGCGCTTTGGGGGCCTGCTCATGGTGGTGCTAATGAAGCATGCTTAACCATGTTAAAAGAAATTGGCGATATAAGTAAAATCAATCACTATATTAAACGCGCTAAAGATAAAGACGATCCTTTCCGCCTAATGGGCTTTGGACACCGCGTCTATAAAAGCTATGACCCACGCGCAAAAGTAATGCGGGAAACGTGCCATAAAGTACTTGAGACCGTTGGAGCACAAGATGCCCCATTATTTAAATTAGCCATGGAACTTGAGCGTATCGCTTTAGAAGATGATTATTTCGTTGAGAAAAAACTTTATCCTAATGTCGATTTTTATTCAGGCATTACTTTAAGTGCGATTGGCATACCTACCAATATGTTCACAGTCATTTTTGCTTTAGCCCGCACCGTAGGTTGGATGTCACACTGGATGGAAATGACCGCAAACAAATCTAAAATAGGCCGACCAAGACAGCTTTACACCGGGGAAAAAGAGCGGAATGTTCCGTAAAAAGTAGAATAGTGAATTAAATCCTATTCGCAGGTGGACCCGGACCCCGGTCGTCTAAATGCCTTAAGGTCACTGGATTGCTTCGCCAAGGCTCGCAAAGACGTACGTCATGTCGAGCAGAAGCGAGGTATCTCCCGAACATCGGAAGATCCTTCGCTTCGCTCTGGATGACGCGCGCCTTTTCGGATATTTGCCCCGAAGGGCTCGGGCGCTCGCAAAAACGGAATCAGGACGGTATGTACCATTTTCTCGTCGTTGCGGGCGAAGTGAAGCAATCCAGTGACCTAGTTTAACAAAACATCAATCTAAACGACCTTAGAGTACTAGCAACGATGAAATACGAACACTTACTTGGGCAACGTCCCTTTAACGAAATCAAGCGTTTATTTTGACCCATTTATTGCTTTTGCACCCCGGCGATAACTTTAGGGACGTTGCCTGATATACAACTACTTAAATACCTTTATTAAACGCCTTCACTCCTAATAAGGCTCTTTGCCAGCCTTGATAATATTGCTCCATGATTTCGGAGTTTGCTTCTTTGATAAATTGCCTGTCCAAGACCCATGTCGCTTGCAAATCCTTTATAGAACCAATCGCTCCACATCCTAAGGCAGCTAGCACGGCAGCACCTTGGGCAGTTGTTTCGATATTGGTGGGCCGCTCGATAGTTAAATTACAAAGCGATGCTAAAAATTGTAATAGCCAATTATTTGCTGCCATTCCGCCATCCACCCGCAATAATTCTAAGGGAATAGCACTATCTTTTTCCATGCAGGTTAATATATCCCGTGTTTGATAGCCCACACTTTCAAGCGCTGCTCTCGCAAAATGGGCTTTGCCGCTGGTGCGACTTAAGCCCATAATGGCAGCGCCTGGCGTTGAAAACCAATGAGGAGCCCCTAAGCCTGTAAATGAAGGAATTAAATATACGCCTTCATTACTGGAAAGGCTCCTAGCTAAGCTTTCTGTTTCGCTTGCGGCCTCAATAAGATGTAATTCATCGCGTAACCACTTTACTGTGGTACCTGCTTGATAAAAACTACCCTCTAATCCATAGGTTGTTTGATCTTTGATGCGGTAAGCGATCGTGGTTAATAATTTATGCTTAGACTTTATAGGCTTTTGCCCTGTGTTAAGTAATAAGAATCCTCCCGTCCCAAACGTTGCCTTAGCCATGCCTGAAGCAAAACAACCAAGCCCCATTAATGCGGCTTGCTGATCACCTGCAACGCCGGTAATGGGTATGGCTTTACCTAATAAATCCCCTTTTATCGTGCCAAAAAAGCTATCGTTTGCACGCACGCTGGGCAAGATCGACGCCGGAATGTCAAACAAACCCAACAACTGCTCGTCCCATTCTTGCGTATGAATATTAAATAACAACGTACGTGATGCATTGGTAATATCCGTTAAATGAGCGCCTCCCGTTAAACGCCACAATAAAAAACTATCTATGGTACCAAAGGCTAGGCGATTTGCTTTAACCAAGGTGTTTGCTTCAGCAACATTTTTAAGTAACCAAGAAAGTTTAGTCGCTGAAAAATAAGGATCAGGAAATAACCCTGTTTTAGAATGAATAAGCTCCGTGTGTGGCTCTAATGATTCACAAAATTTATGAGTACGCCTATCTTGCCACACAATAGCTCTAGCTAAACAACGCCCCGTCTTTTTATCCCAAATCACCGTGGTTTCGCGCTGATTCGTAATGCCGCAGGCAACAATTTGGTCGATATCAACTTGGGAGACTACTTCTTGGATACTTTTTAATGTTTTTTGCCATATCTCTTCTGGATCATGTTCAACCCAGCCAGGATGAGGATAGTATTGCGTCAATAAATCATGGCTTGAATAGGCAACTTTACCGTCTAAGGTATAAAGCATCGCTCGAGTACTACTTGTCCCTTGATCAATAGCAAGTAGATAAGTCATTTCGGTATCCCGTCCCGTGAGATTTCTCTGTACGGTACAGCATCATTACGAGGCGCAGCGACGAAGCAATTCAGTGACCTTAATAAAAAGTTCTTGGTTATATATCAAAGCCACTGGGTTGCTTCGCCTTACTAGCAACGACGCTTTCAAAAATTGTACTGCACAGAGGTGATATTTAGAAAAGTATACGCTTAAAATTAATGGCCAGATATAATATATTCTTAGTTTTAATAGGGATGGAATCGATTTTGCAGAATAAAAATAAGGATCAGGTTTTTGACGTAGCCATTATTGGTGGGGGCATAAATGGCTGTGGTTGTGCGGCAGATGCTGCTTTAAGAGGATTATCTGTGTTGCTGGTTGAGCAAGGTGATATCGCGTCAAAAACCTCTTCTAAAAGTAGCAAACTTATTCATGGCGGATTGCGCTATTTAGAGCATTACGATTTTGGTCTTGTAAAAAAAGCCCTAAATGAACGGCAAAAATTACTAAAATTAGCCCCTCATTTAGTTCATCCTTTAGCTTTTGTACTGCCTTATAAAAAAAATTTACGACCTGCCTGGCTGCTTCGTATCGGTTTATTCCTTTATGATCACTTAAGCTTCGTTAACCGCCTTCCCCGTAGCAAATTTATTCGTCGGGCAAAATACCCTGATTATTTTCAGCCACTGTTTCCTTCGTTAGACAAAGGTTTTTTATATTATGATTGCGCAACCGATGATGCCCGACTGACCATGGCTAATGCGCTGCAGGCGAAAGAGCATGGTGCCACGATTATGCCTCAGACTACACTTACGCAAGCAAATATTATTGATGGCCAATGGGTACTTACCTTGCAAAATAAGGAAAATATCACCTTTCAACTAAAAGCAAAAACGATTATTAATACTGCGGGGCCCTGGGTTAATAACGTAAGTCATCTATTAAATACACCGCTTTATGAATCCCTTTCTTTTGTTAAAGGAAGCCATATCGTCACTGAAAAACTATATGAAGGCGATCAAGCGTATATATTACAACACGATGATCAACGTATTGTTTTTGTTATCCCTTACCATGGCTATAGCTTGATTGGTACCACCGATATTCTTTTCTCAGGTGATCTGACAACAATCACTATTGATGATCAGGAAATAAATTATTTATTTTCAGTGGTTCATCATTACTTTAATAAAGAATTGTGTGAAAAAAATATTATTACAACCTGGAGCGGGGTACGTTGTTTATTATCAGAGGCAAATACAAAGCCAAGCGCTCTTAGCCGCGATTATGTTTATCATCTCACCCAATTGCCTGCGCCTGCTATTACTGTCTATGGTGGGAAGATTACAACCTATCGCCAATTAGCCGTTCAAGTAGTAGATCGATTAAAAGCCTGTTTCCCTCAGCTGCCTGCCTCTTCCACTTCCTGCACCCCTCTTCCCGGTGCTACTTATAAGACGATGGATTTTGCAGCCTACAAATCTCATGCTGAGAAAAAATACCATTGGTTGGATAAAGCTACACGTGAACGCTATCTAGAAACTTATGGTACTCGCATGGAACAATTTTTAGCTCAATGTAACCATACAAATGAGCTGGGTCAATGCTTTGGTCCTACGCTCTATCAAGTGGAAGTTGATTATTTAATTCGTGAAGAATGGGCTTTGGGTGCTGAAGATATACTTTGGCGAAGGACCCAGTTAGGGCTTATCATCAGTGAGCTAGAAAGAGGGGGATTAGAGAATTATATTTCTTCTTTATCCCCCGCTCCCTCTATTAAAAATATGCGAAAATAAGATCAAATGGATCTGTCCATGGGTTAGCCGTAAGAGCAGCGCACCCTATTAAAGAGCCAGTGCCATCGATCTCGCATTTATAGATTTGGTTATTTGTAAGGTCATTAATATAGGCATAAGTAACACCATTAATAACCCATGTGGTAATGTTGATAATATTATTAGACCAAGGAGCTAACCCGGGCGTGATAATACAACTAGCAGGCGTGATCTCACCCGTAGCGATATTATAATTGCAGCGGTAAACGTTAGATGTATTTGCATCAGTAACATAAGAAAACCACGTTGTTATAGACGCAGTATCCACAGGCGTAACTATAGCTGAGCCAGGAAACCATGGTGGTGCTCCCGCTGTAGGAGTAACTGTACATGCACCCAGACTGCCAGAGCTCGCGTTAAAAGGGCACTTTGCAACAAATTGGCCATTTGTATCCGTAGCATACGCATAGCTACTATCGGTCGTAGTCAAGCTAAAGATAATATCCGATATGCCTGACCACACCGTTGGAGCTGAGCCAGTAGCTGTACAAGGAAGTTGAATAACACCCGCCGCATTCAAATTACATCGATAAATCCCATTATTTGCAAGCCCATCCGTCACATAGATAGATGGCGCACCAGCAGCTGATTGGGTCACAATACCAAAAGATGAACCTCCAGGAAGCACTGTTGTTGCGGCACAAGCAGACACAGCACCGCTCGCAGCATTAACATTACAGGTCTGTACATCTTGAGTTCCGATGGATGCGATATAAAGTTTCTGACTCCCTTGTGTCGTTGTTCCAAGGCTTAAGCGACCTGTCGGCGTCAGTAAGGGAGCCGCACAACTAGCACCGAACTCTCCATTCGCGCTAACAATGCATTGGTAGAGTAAATTCGCATTGGTATCTGCAACATAAGCATAAAGACTTTTAGGCGTGGTTAGCGGAACGATACCGTTATCAATTCTCGTTAAATCTGTCGTGGCAGGAGAGGCTGGGTTGTAGGTGGCTTGGATGCATAAACGATGAGAAGCATTGTCTTGATTGGCCGTGCAATACTGGGTGTTTCCATTGCAGACAAGGCTTTGTGATTTCACAAACATCCCTATGTAGTAAGTTGACGCTGCAAATCCTCCTGCCGCTAAATAATCATTAATCACATCTTTGTTAATGGAATAGCTCGTTCCTGTTGTGGTGTAGGGCAACACAGTGCCCCCTATAATCGTTAGGGGTGAGCTGCACTGCGCACAAGTATTATCTGTCGCATTACAAATTTGTATATAGTCAATATTATTATCTGTCGCGCCACTAAACGTATACGATAAAGAATTTGCACTAATCTTCCCAGGTGCAATAGGCTTTAAAAACGATGATAAAGTGATTTTTTTGTTTAAATTTTTAATGTTGAGAGGTGAATCGGCCAGCGCCACACCCTTGGTATTTAAAAAAACAATTATTAAAAATAACGAAAATAATTTGTAAATTGATTTAGTAGCCATTCTAGTCCTTTTGATCTTCAATCCGTCTTCATTACCGCCCCAGTTAGCTCAGAGCACCACCATTGGGGTCTGCCTCCTGCAAGCTCAAGACGCCACCTTGAATGTCCGTATCAGAACTCAATAGAATCAGTTGAGGTGGGGTATAATCTAACTTGCTCTTAAAGGATAAATCGTCTTTCTCTTCTATCGAGTCGTCTTTACAAGATAACACGGTATTAGTTCCCATTGATTATAAACAATAATTTAAAGGTATTTATGGTAGAGGAATTAAAGAAAAAAGCAATATGATTCCACTTATTCTTTATCAATCTGAGCTTTAATCCCACTCGCATCCGCATTAATCGCCTGCTCGACGAGTGCCCCCTTAACTTCTTGGGCCTCCAATTCGAGTGCCAGGATTAGGAGGGATACTATCTCCTGTACTAGCTGCAGAAGCTCCAAATAAACCTATAGTAGCAGCCGCTGTGCCTGAAGTAACCGCAACGGTGGGGGCGGGCGCCTCTCGTAATAATTGACCTGGGTTAATGTAATCAAATTTCGTTAGATGATGCTCATCGGTATTTAATTGAAATGCTTCTTCTA
>JAGVKL010000005.1 GCA_020050595.1 Legionellales bacterium | reverse complement strand
TGAGGAGCGTATCATTCGTTGAAAAACCCCGTAATCCGCTTTGCTCCTTACGGGCTACTCTGTTTGAATTTGCGCCGATCCGTCAGTTACGGGCTACGCAATTGTGTTTGAATTTTCGCTGATCCGTCAGAGCCTGGTTGCAAGCAATGGAGTCTTAGTCACATTTGTGCGAGTGTGGCGCCCTATGGGGCTTTCTTCATGCCTCATTGTAACTGTCCACACTCGTTATTTAACAAAGCCTCTAAAGGCTTGGCCTTGTTCCTGGTGCTGCTGATTCACTTTTGTTTTCCTCTTCATGATGTTCCTGGAAAAATTGTTGGTGACGTCTAAATTGAGAAGTATATGCGGTTTTAATTGTATCTCGAAAAACAGATGCCTGTTGATCGACTTCATATTCTTTTCTACAACTCTTGCTTACGCAGGCAAAAAGCCGCCGTATCCAAGATGCTATGGTTTGTAGAAGGGAATCACCACGAAAATGCGCTACTTTGCTATCAAGTTCCCGCACAGCGCTCTCGCAATCATTTTTATATCTTTTAAGTGCATTGCTTAGCGTTGATGGCTCATTATGCTGGGATAGAGTTCTGTTAGCCGACGTAATCCGAGTGTTAAATTTGATGGCAGCCTCAATTACCACGGGGCTTGTGCTACCGCTATTTTGATAAGTATTCACGGTAGTTTCTAATTCGGTTTCCATTTCTCTTACTTGTGCTACCGTCTCTAAGTAAAGGATTTCAGCGCCCAGTGCGAATTGTATTTTTTTATATTTTTCGTCACCCCTGTTAGCGATTTGATTAAATGCGTTTTGAAGTATCTCCAAGTACTCTTTAGGGGTTACCTTACCTTGTTTCCTCGCTTCGCGAAGGTGAGCCATGAGTTGAAGTGTCGCTTGCGGATAGCTGCCAGAGCCTACGATATGTTGAAACGTTTCAGTAAGCTCAGTTGACCATCCTTTACGCCATGTTAGCCAGTCTTCTAAAATAGGCTGAAGTGCCTCCTCTGAAGGGGTAGGATTAGTTAGTTGTATATTTAAACGTCCGATTATCCGCTCTTCTCTCTCACGACACTCTTGCAAGTAGAGGGTTGTTTTCGCTAAAGAGCCTTCATTGGGGTTTAAAGATTTATTTTTTAATGAAACAGCGATGGCACTTTCCATAAATTGGATATAGTCATCAGGGTCTAAGAATCCTGATATCACTTTTATCTGGAGAAATGTAATGAATTTTTCTAATAGGCCAATGGAATCTTCTGTCATGGTTTCAACAATTAGATCAAGCAGAACAAGGCCTTTATCCTTCTGTGTCAATTGGTTCGCCTGAAGTTGGCAGAATAACGATTGCAAAGAAGCCTCTATACTAGATTCAGGCATTTTCTCAGCACGTAATTTTCGAATGAATCTCGCTTCTTCGCTCTCTTCTGCCTCTGTGGTTGATGGTGTGAATAGCGCGCGAAAGTCAGCAGGAGTTACGTTAAAAGCACCTTGGTATTGTAAATACTGCTCCCAGTCTTCCCAGGCCTTATTCAATTCAATCAATATACCCTCTCGGTGCTCTTGCTCAACTTTGGGTAATCCCTTTGTTTTGTCAGGGTGAATTTCTCTAGCCTTTTTTCTATAGGTCTTTGCTATTAATTTTTCATCGCTACCAACATCCAAACCTAATAATCTGCAAATTTTTTCCCTGGGTGTTTCGGAAGGGATTTCTGCGATAGTGGGTACTGCGTTATAAATAGTAATGGCTGTCTCACTTGTCGTAGGCGTCACTGGTGCAGTGGGGATTGATTGAGGTTTAGCTGCTAAACCTAATTCACCTAAAGCGCTCTCCAGTCGAGCCTGGGCAATAAAAGCTTTCATCCAAGGCTCTGTTGTTGGATGAAGAGAAGCTTTTATTAACGCATCTATTCGTCGTGCTAATTCGCGGTGATTAATAGGCATATAGGTTCCTCAAACATTAAAATGAACAAATATTATACATAGAATAATTGTTTTAAACAAGTGTGATAGTATCTCTGTCGTAGCAAACGTGAAAATACATTAATTAACGCAAAGATCAAAGGGTAATAAACATAAAATAATCATTTTTTTGACTTGCTATCTCCTACTCGCCTGCGTATAATTGGCCACAGTTGATGCGGGGTGGAGCAGCCTGGTAGCTCGTCGGGCTCATAACCCGAAGGTCGTAGGTTCAAATCCTGCCCCCGCTACCAATATACGAAGACCCCATTTATGGGGTTTTTTATTATCCACAATTTTTGCTAATACGATGATAAAAGATGAAATTGTACGGTTATTAAAACCGACCGTTGAAAGTATGGGTTATGAGTTGTGGGGCTGTGAATACCTTTCCCAAGGTAAGCATTCCTTGCTACGGGTATACATAGATAAAGCAGACGGTATCGGGATTGAGGATTGTGAACAAATAAGTCATCAAGTCAGTGCATTGCTTGACGTTGAAGATCCGATTCCTGGTAATTATAGGCTGGAAGTGTCATCACCCGGTATTCCGCGCCCAATGTTTTATAATTGGCAATATCAGCGTTATATCGGTCATAAGGTGCACATAAAGTTATATAAGCCTGTTGCAGGTCAGCGTAAGTTTACTGGATTTATCGCAGCTGCCGATGAAACGACATTGGTACTCGATATAGATGGTATGCAGCAGGCGTTTCTTTTTTCTAATATTGTGAAAGCAAATTTGGAAGCATAACGAACGGTATATTCGTTATCTTTCTGACAGTCGAGTGAGGCGAACAATGAGCAAAGAATTGTTATTAGTTGCTGAGGCGTTATCTAATGAAAAGGGCGTGAGCAAAGAAGTCGTTTTAGAAGCGATTCAAGCAGCGTTAGAATCTGCGACACGCAAGCTGTCAGGTTTAGATATGGGTGTGCGTGTTCAATTAAATAATCGTACAGGCGAATACGAAACATTCCGTTATTGGGATGTCGTAGAGGATGATGCCGTTGAATTTCCTGACCGCCAATTAACCGTAGAGCAAGCTCAACAACGCCAACCAGGCATTGAAATGGGCGGTCGTATTGAAGAACCGATGCCTTCCGTTGAATTTGGCCGTATTGCGGCACAAACGGCCCGCCAAGTTATTCTACAAAAGATTCGTGAAGCAGAGCGCAGATTGGTTGTTGATCAATTTAAAAATAAATTAGGCCAGCTGATTTACGGGACAGTAAAAAAAGTTACACGAGATAATATTATTATTGATTTAGGCGGTAAAGCAGAAGCGTTCCTACCTCGTAATGAAATGTTGCCACAAGAAATGTTTCGTCCTAATGACCGGGTGCGTGCTTATCTTTATGAAATTATGGATAGTGTGCGCGGGCCGCAACTCTTGGTAAGCCGTGTACGCAAAGAAATGTTGATTGAGCTCTTTCGTATCGAAGTTCCTGAAATTGGTGAAAATGTTATTGATGTTAAAGCCGCTGCACGTGAGCCAGGTAATCGGGCCAAGATTGCCGTTAAGACAAACGATGGCCGTATCGATCCCATCGGCGCTTGCGTCGGGATGAGAGGCGCGCGCGTGCAGGCTGTTTCGAGTGAGTTGGGCGGAGAGCGGGTTGATATTATCCTTTGGGATGATAACCCAGCACAGTTGGTTATTAATGCCATGGCACCAGCTGAAATTTCATCCATTGTAGTGGATGAAGATACGCATACCATGGATTTGGCTGTACAAAAAGATCAGTTATCACAAGCCATTGGGCGTAATGGGCAAAACGTGCGTTTGGCAAGCCAACTAACCGGTTGGACCTTAAATGTAATGACCATTGAAGAGTTTGAAGGAAAAAGCCAGGAAGAATCGAACAAGGTGATAAAATTATTTACTTCTACCTTAGAAGTCGATGAAGAAATTGCACAATTACTCGTTGCTAATGGTTTTTCTTCTTTGGAAGAAATTGCCTATGTTCCAAAAGAAGAATTGCTCGCTATCAAAGAGTTCGATGAAGAAATTGTTGAAGAGCTACGAAACCGTGCTAATGATACGTTATTGACGCAAGCGTTGACAGGTGGACAATCGGTGGGTGGCACACCAGAAGCGAGTCTTCTCGAGATGGAAGGGATGACTGAATCCCTGGCTAACCGCTTGGCCGCAATGGGCATTACAACGATGGATGAGTTAGCAGAGCAGTCTGTAGATGAGTTATTGGCTTTAGAAGGCATGACTGAGAAGAAAGCAGGGGCGCTTATTATGAAAGCCCGAGAACCTTGGTTTCATTCTGACAAATCATAATCCAAGACGCACCAACGATGGCTTTTCGGTGAACGTGGAAAATAGTTATAAAAAGAGTGTTGTGGCTATAGGGCCACATGACATAGTTGCTTTTAGCAACAAGAGAGGAACATTATGGCGGACGTGACGGTTAAACAATTAGCTCAGGTCGTTGGTATACCTGTTGGGCGTTTATTGAACCAGTTACAAGAAGCTGGACTATCCATTAACGATGAACAGCAAACGGTCAATGAAGAGCAAAAACGCATTTTGCTGAATCATTTAAAAGGCGGCAGCCGCGAGACACGATCTGCCCCAGAACGCATTACGTTAAAGCGTAAAAGTGTTTCTCAAGTCACTTTGGGTAATGATGCACACAGCTCTAAAACAGTTAATATTGAAGTTCGTAAAAAACGAACGTATGTAAAACGCAGTGTTCTTGAACAACAAGCGCCGGTAGAAGAACCTGCAATTGATGTGGTAGAGGCTCCCGCCCCTGAAGAGGAGTTGCTAGCAACAGAAGAAGAAATCATAGCCGTTGAGCCTGTTGTGGAAGAAGCAATTTCAGAACCAGGCGAACAAGATGCTGCTTCAGAAGCTGAAGCAATAGACACTATCCATGAGGAAATTCAAGCAACGGCAGTACCTCCCGTTATTAATGAGCCTGAAGAAAAACCCTCATCAGATAAAGGCCGCGCTGAGAAGCCGGGCAAGAAAAAACATGCGCAGAAAGAAGATAGCGAAGGCTCTACGGATTTTAAGAAAGCTAAGAAAAAAGTTAAATACCAACCTTCATTTAATGAAGAAAGTGAAGAATTTTTTAAACGCCGACCTAAAAAACGTAAATCATTAGAAAAGTCTGATAAATACCGTGAGGCAGAGGAAACCCTAACGCATGGTTTTGCTATGCCTACAGCGCCTGTTATTCGTGAAATTTTAATTCCTGAGACCGTTACCGTGGCTGAGCTTGCTAAGCGTATGTCAGTCAAAGCTGCCGAAGTCATTAAGGTGATGATGAGTTTAGGGGCGATGGCTACGATTAACCAAGTTATTGATCAAGAAACGGCAATTATTGTTGTAGAAGAAATGGGCCACATTCCTCGCCCGCTCAAAGAAGACGCCATTGAGCACACATTGGGTGATGTCATAAGCAAAGGAAGTCATTCAGAATCTAGAGCTCCCGTTGTAACCATCATGGGACATGTGGATCATGGTAAAACTTCTTTACTAGATTATATTCGCCGTACCAAAGTAGCTGCCGGTGAGGCAGGCGGGATTACTCAGCATATTGGTGCTTACCATGTGAGTACGCCTAAAGGGGATATTACCTTTTTAGATACCCCGGGCCATGCGGCATTTACGGCCATGCGGGCGCGCGGTGCACAAGCAACGGATATTGTTATTTTGATTGTGGCTGCTGATGATGGAGTTAAACCACAAACTATCGAGGCCATACAGCATGCTAAAGCAGCCAAAGTCCCCGTTATTGTTGCGATTAATAAGATGGATAAGCATGGTGTTGACCCTGATCGCGTCATGAATGAGTTAACCGCCTATGAGATCGTACCAGAATCCTGGGGTGGTGATACCATGTTTGTTAATATCTCAGCTAAAACAGGTATGGGTATTGACGCGTTATTGGATGCCATCCTTTTACAGGCAGAAGTATTAGAATTAACAGCTCATACCGACGGTGCCGCAAAAGGCGTCGTTATCGAGTCACGCCTAGATAAAGGTCGAGGGCCAGTCGCTACCGTTCTTGTACAAAGCGGTACGTTACGCAAAGGAGATATTATTCTTGCCGGACTCCAATACGGCCGTGTGCGTGCTTTAGTGGGTGATAATGGTGACTTAGTCAATAGTGCAGGGCCTTCCATACCGGTTGAAGTTTTAGGGTTATCGGCTATTCCTCATGCAGGAGATGAGGCCATTGTGGTACCTGATGAGAAAAAAGCCCGAGAAGTCGCTTTATTCCGCCAAGGCAAATTCCGTGATGTCAAGCTGGCTAGGCGGCAAAAAACCTCATTGGAGGGTATCTTTGAAAACATGACGGCTGCTGAGATAAAAGTCTTAAATGTCGTATTAAAAGCAGACATGCAAGGCTCGGTTGAAGCGATAGCTGATGCGTTAGTCAAATTATCCAATGAAGAAGTGAAAGTAGTGGTCATCGCGAGTGGTGTGGGCGGTATTACAGAGTCCGACGTGCACTTAGCGATAGCGTCTAATGCGCTTTTAATTGGTTTTAATGTTCGTGCGGACGCTTCTGCGAAGCGATTGGCTGAATTAGAAAATGTGCCGATGCATTATTACAGTGTTATCTATGACATTGTGGATCAAGTTAAATCTGCTTTATCAGGTATGCTGGCGCCGCAGTTTAAAGAAGAAATTATTGGTATAGCGGAAGTGCGCGATGTATTTCGTTCACCAAAACTTGGGGCTATTGCAGGTTGTATGGTGGTAGAAGGTGTTATTAAGCGAAACAATCCGATTCGCGTTTTACGAGATAATGTGGTTATTTATGAAGGCACGTTGGAGTCATTGCGCCGCTTTAAAGACGACGTGGTAGAGGTACGACAAGGGATTGAGTGTGGTATCGGCGTAAAAAATTACAATGATGTTAAAGAAGGTGACTTGATCGAAGTGTTTGAAACCGTTGAAATCAAGCGAGAAGAAGCAAAGAAAGATTAAATATGCCAAGTCATTTTAAACGAACCGACCGTATTGCTGAATTGATTCAGCGCGAATTAGCCCAAGTCATTCAGCAAGAGGTGAAAGATCCGCGATTACCTGCATTTATTACTATTTCAGGGGTTCAAGTATCCAAAGATCTAGGCCATGCAAAGGTCTATTTTACTGTTTTTAAAAGCGATCCTGTAGAAACAGCCGTTATTTTAAATACAACGGCTAGTTATCTTCGTATGGTCTTGGCAAAGAGTCTGCGTTTACGCACCGTTCCTCAATTGCATTTTGTTTATGATGAATCCATCGAGTATGGCAACCGATTAAGCCGCTTGATTGATGAAGCAAACGATAGCAACGACGATGACGCTTAAGCAAAACCTTAAACCGATTAATGGGATTTTGCTTGTCAATAAGCCCAAAGGACTTACTTCAAATGCTGTTTTACAGCAGGTAAAACGGCTATTCCAAGCTAAAAAAGCAGGGCATACGGGTAGTTTAGATCCCATGGCGACAGGCATGCTGCCTATTTGCTTTGGCGAAGCAACGAAATTTTCGCAATACCTTTTAGACGCAGATAAGTGTTATGAAGTCACAGGCCTTTTAGGCTCTAAAACTAATACAGGCGATGCAATGGGTGAAGTCATTGCTGAAGTAGCTGATTTTACAGTGTCTAAATCAGAGCTTGAAAAAATTCTCCAAACATTTATGGGCCATAGCAAACAGATCCCATCGATGTTTTCAGCCCTTAAATTTCAAGGTAAACCGCTCTATAAATATGCGCGAGCAGGTATTGATATTCCCCGCGAAGCCCGCAGTATTACGGTTCATCAATTAGCGCTAAATGAATTTGATGGCCGTAACCTATCGTTAACGGTAGTCTGTAGTAAAGGGACTTACATTCGTAATTTAGTAGAAGATATAGGCGAGCATCTCGGCATGGGAGCGCATGTGACTCGCTTACATCGCCTCTATACCGCGGGATTTGAAAATGAAAAAATGGTTGCATTAGATGAATTGCAATCGATGTCTTGTGATGAACGCATGTCCTATTTATTACCCCTAGAAAGAGCTATTGAGCATTTTCCGCGGCTTGATTTAGATAACGAATCGATCCAGGCTTTGCGCCAAGGTAAAGTATTGAACGATATAACTATAAAAGAAAATGCCCGGTATTTTCGTCTTTATCAAAGCCTAGGTGTTTTTATTGGGTTAGGTGAAGTAGATACTGGGCAGTTAAAAGCTAAACGTTTATTAGCGCATGGATTTAATGACACTTATTAAATTACTGGACTTTGGAAAAACCGCGATCTAATACGAGCCCGAGTCCGTGGGCGAGCCCTGACTCTTAGTCACATTTGTGGGCGTGCGACGCTCTATAGGGTAGGACGTTGTATGTTAGACAAACCCGCATCCCTGCGATCGCTGCATACATCCCTGTATGC
>JAGVKL010000024.1 GCA_020050595.1 Legionellales bacterium | reverse complement strand
TACCGAGTTATGACCTGAGCACTTACCGAGTTATGACCTGAGCACTTACCGAGTTATGACCTGAGCACTTACCGAGTTATGACCTGAGCACTTACCGAGCCACGACCTGAGCACTTACCGAACCACGACCGTTAGGGAGTGGAGAAGTTAATGTTAATTTCGCTGCTCATTAAGATTAACTTCTCCACTCCCTAACGGTCGTGGTTCGGATAAAACGGTCGTGGTTCGGATAAAACGGTCGTGGTTCGGATAAAACGGTCGTGGTTCGGATAAAACGATGGTGGTTCGGATAAAACGATGGTGGTTCGGATAAAGCGGTGGTGGTTCGGATAAAGCGGTGGTGCCTCGGGATCAATAGCTAGATCATGTCGTTCTTACGCTTCTATGTTAAACTACCCATTTTCCTTAACTGATCGTTTTTCATGACCGATGTAAATCAATCCCTTTTTATTCGCAGTTTACAAAAAAAACCTATCTCTCGTACACCCGTATGGTTAATGCGGCAAGCGGGACGTTATCTACCCGAATACCGTGCGACGCGAGCGCTTGCAGGAGATTTCTTATCGTTATGCAAAACACCAGAGCTTGCTTGCGAAGTGACATTACAACCGCTGGCGCGCTTTCAATTGGATGCAGCGATTTTATTTTCCGATATTCTAACGATTCCTGATGCCATGGGTTTAGGACTTTCTTTTGTAGAAGGAGAAGGCCCTCTTTTTTCTCACCCGGTGCAACATGTAGACACCATAGAAAAATTACCTGGCACGGCTATTTTGGATAAGCTTAGCTATGTGATGGACGCTGTTCGTTTAATTCGCCAGGAAATGCCAGCTCAATTACCGTTGATTGGTTTTGCAGGAAGCCCATGGACACTTGCGTGCTATATGGTAGAAGGAGGTAGTAGTCGAGATTTTAAGAAGGTTTTGAAGCTTATGTATACCGAACCTCAAGCGACTCAAAAGCTCTTATCTAACTTGTCTTGTGTGATTAGCGCTTATTTAGAAGAGCAAGTGCGCGCAGGGGCTAATGCTATCATGATTTTTGATACGTGGGGGGGGATTTTAACCACGCCGAACTACCATGATTTTTCTTTACGTTACATGACTAAGATTGTGGCTCATTTAAAGAATAAATACCCTAAAATCCCCGTTATTTTATTTACTAAAGGCGGCGGACAGTGGCTTAAGGCGATGGCGGCTTCGGGTTGTGATGCACTGGGAGTTGATTGGACTTGTGATCTTAGCGTAGCCCGCAGCCAAGTAGGCCATCAAGTCGCTTTGCAGGGTAATCTTGATCCTGCGGCTCTTTTGACCTCTCCTGAATGCATTCGCGAGCAAGTCCAAGTGATCTTAGAGGCTTATGGTAACGGCTCAGGCCATGTGTTTAACTTAGGCCATGGCATTACTCCCGATGTACCTCCTGAGCATGTTACGGCTATGATTGAGGCGGTACAGAGTCTAAGTCCTCGCTACCACAGGCTCGTAGAATGATCGCTGAAAGTTCATTTAGGCCTGCTTGGTGGCTTAATAATGCTCATGCGCAAACATTATACCCTACGCTAATTCGGCAAATTAAGGCCCCGATTGATCGCAGAGAGCGTTTTGAGCTCCCTGACGGCGATTTTGTTGATTTAGCTTGGGCTATAAATGGCTTAGCTTCAGATGCACCGCTGGTGATTTTACTGCATGGTTTAGGCGGCGATGCCAGCTCTAAATATATTGCTGGCCTTTTACAGGCATGCAATCAACAGGGGTGGCGCGGGGTTTTAATGCATTTTCGAGGAGCGAGTCATGAGCCTAACCGCTTAGTACGCGCCTATCATTCAGGAGACACGGGCGATATTCATTGTTTATTAGAAGTATTAACGAAGCGCGAGCCGCATACTAAAAAAGCATTAGTAGGCATATCGTTAGGTGGGAATGTGGTTTTAAAATGGCTTGGGGAGCAAGGTGTCCAATCCTTCGTTCATGCCGCCGTCGCAGTTTCCGTTCCTTTTCAATTACGCTTGGTTGCCGATCGCATTAATCAAGGATTCTCCCGCGTTTATCAAACCTATTTACTCAATCGATTGCGGCAAGTTTTTAGGCGAAAATTAGCCTTACACGGAGAGTTTCTAGCTAACGACATTGACTCATGTGATTGCTTTTGGACATTTGATGATCGCATTACCGCACCTTTGCACGGTTATGCCAATGTACATGATTATTATCGCAAGGCGAGTTCAAGACAGTACTTAGCCTCGATCGCAACTCCTACATTAATCATTCATGCACTGGATGATCCTTTTATGACGCCGGATGTCATTCCTCGAGAGGAAGAGTTATCTAGTGATATTACGTTAGAAATTAGTCGTAAAGGTGGTCATGTAGGCTTTATTGGGGGCGCTATTCCAGGTTTTCCTACCTATTGGTTGGATAAGCGTGTGCCGCAATTTTTACTACCTTATTTAAGATGATGTTTTCTAATTTGATTTAAAGAGCTTAGTAAGCCAAGACTAACTAGCCTTCTAATAATGTGTTTTCTACTTGCAAGCCTTGCAATACCCCAGCCGGTCGTAAAGGCGGGCAGAAGAATGGCGAGCAATGTGACGGTGTTACTTTGCAGTAGCTTTTCTAAGTAGCTTTTCTCTTCCGCCACTTCATCTTGCTGATGACTTAATTCTTTTTCTAACTTTGTGATTTTCGCCATGAGCTGTTTTCTTGATTCTTGCATAGTGTGTCTTCCCTGTTGAGAAATATTCTCGCGTTTTTTCAAAACTCATGCTTTTTAAATTATATTTTAAATAGCGAAAGAGCAAAACGCAGAGTATTAAGTTAAGGAGTAAAATGGCGCTTAAGGCAACCCATACATAACCCGATGCTAAAAAAATGCCATAACTTAGGAATACCATGGCTGAAAACCATACGGTGATTAATACCACGAATAAAGTGCATAGATTCAGCAATAAGGGTAGCACACTTAAGCTGGCTAGTTTTGCTTCCAATTTCATGATCGAGAAAATAGTCTTTACCGCCCCGATAGAATTGGAAGCATAACCTTCTACATGGCTGAAGAGGTTCATTATTTTTTAAACAAATTTGATAATATGAAGCCTATTCCTCCCGCGATAAGCAAGGAGGTCAACGGATTTCTCTTCACCGTTTTTACAAGCTCATCGGAATACTCTTTAGCAGTATCTTGAACATCACCAACTCGATGCCTGCTTTCTTCATATAATTCATTAGCCATTCTACGGCCTTCGCTTAATAGCTCTGTAGCAGCCGCTTTAAGGTGGGCTCGTGGATGCGTAGTGACATTTCGACGGGTTGTATGGTGCTTCGTTGTCGTATGTGCTTTTGTTGAAGTTTTCATGACGTATATATCCCTATGTTAATTAATGCTTGTTTTTTAAGCATAGGACATATTTTTAAAATTTGTAAAATAAGCAATAAATTTTTACATTTTGTTCCGTTGTTGCCGGCTTAATTGAATGGCCATTTCCAGTGATTGTTCATAATTTAAACGCGGGTCAACCAAGCTATGGTAGGCGTGTTTTAAATCGTTTTCATCAAGCCCTCTGGCGCCACCGATGCACTCAGTGACATTATCACCGGTTAATTCAAAATGCACGCCCCCCAGATAGCTTTGTAAATTGTGGTGAATTTTCAACGCTTGTTGTAACTCACTTAAAATATTATCAAAATGCCTTGTTTTTATCCCATCAGCCGTGGTTTCTGTATTGCCATGCATGGGATCACAAGACCAAGTAACGGGGATGGCACTTGTTTTTACGGCTTTAATGAGGGGGGGAAGTAATTTTGCAATATTTTTTGCCCCCATACGGCTAATAAGGAGTACGCGACCTTCCTCCCCCTGTGGGTTTATTTTTTCTAATACCTTAATGAGCCAGTCAGCGGTAGCACTGGGCCCTACTTTAATGCCTATAGGATTTTCTACACCGCGTAAAAACTCAAGATGCGCGCTGTCAAGCTTGGCCGTTCGCATGCCAATCCAGGGTAAATGAGTAGAAAGGTCATACCATTTTCCATCCTCTAGGCGACGTGTTAATGCTTGCTCATAGTGGAGGTGTAGGGCTTCATGAGACGTAAAAAAATCGACTTTACTAAGGTTACTATGGCGCAATCCATCGATCGATTCGAGAAAATCCAATGAAGTAGCAATAGCTTGTACAATACCATGGTACTCCTCTGCTTGAGCCGAATGCTCTACAAAACCTAAATCCCAGCGTTGTGGATGATGAAGGTCCGCAAAGCCACTATTTAATAAAGCTCGAATAAAGTTAAGCGTTATTGCAGCGCAGCTGTATCCTTGTAAGAGTAACTTAGGATTAGGAGTACGTGCTGTTTCACTAAATTCGGGGAGATTAACCAGATCGCCACGATAACTTGGCAGGGTTATACCATTTAGCGTTTCATGATCGGATGAGCGAGGCTTAGCATATTGCCCAGCAATGCGCCCAATACGAATAATAGGTTTATGCATGCCATGCAAAAGTACCAAGCTCATTTGCAGTAAAATTTTAAGTTTGTTCGCAATGATGTCAGCCCGGCAATCCTTAAAAGACTCCGCGCAATCCCCGCCTTGTAAAATAAAGGCCTCCCCCCGGCCCGCACGGGCGATGGCCTGTTTTAAATTATTAATTTCGCCATTAGTAACCAGCGGAGGAAGTTGGCTTAATTGCTCTACTGTACGCGATAACAAGGCTTCATCAGGGTAGTGGGCGGCCTGTTCATAGGGATAGCGTGTCCAAGAGGTGAGTGCCCAATCTTTCATGCGATATTTGCCTTACAACGTATACTGTGGGTACTCAAGTATGCAATGAATGCGAAAATGGCGCAAGGGTATAATGCCCCATTTTTAAACAGCTAAATATTGTTTATTTTGTATATAAAAAGTATAATGATTACAAATTTATGACCTATAGCAGGCGTTATGCCCCTTGTCCAAAGGCTTTTTATTTTTTATAAAGATGTGCAAATCATGATGTTCTATAGAGGTTAACGTGCCAGAAGAATTAGAAGCGCTTTTTAAAGATGTAGTATGGGTAGCACAGGCAGATGGTCTTTATAAAGGTGCTTGTGTTTCAGTGAAAGAAGTGGCTGTGGAGGGGTTTACTGAGCGATGGGTTAAGAGAGAGGGAGGCAGCGAAGATTTAGTGGAAAAATGGAACCAAATCCATCAAAAACCTTATCAGGCTTACCTCTTATCGGATGGCTCATGGATAGCGCCTTATTTTGCACCTGATACCGAGAAAAAATTACGCTTATTGCGAGTAGAAGAACTTTATGTAACCCAGCAGCTTATAGAATTCCTTCCCAAGATACGTACCGAGGATACACCGATTTTTGCGAAAAAACTGCGTACTTTGGCTAACCAAGAACATACCCTTACAGCTTCTGAGCTTGGCAACTTATGGTGGCTTCAATGGAATGGTGCTATTTCAAGCATCCCTGATGAAAATCTTTACGAATTGGTTACAGTAAACCATGAGCGTAGACTGCATTTAGCCGCAAGCCTAGGTTTAGACAGTTTAATTGTATGTATAAGAAGTTACTATCGAGATGGTTTTAATGCTCTCCTCGAGCCAGGCTCTTTATCCCTTCTTATGGTAGCAGCGGGAAGTGAGCGGATAGAGGAAAAACGGCGCGCAGGTGTTCTTAAATTCCTAATTGAGCGAGGAGCTAAGCTAAATCTGCAAGCCCATTGGCCTAGGGCAGGAGGAGGGCATCGGGAAGAAGGGTACACTGCGCTAGATTATGCAAACGAAAGAGGAAGCAAGCAAGGGATAGATGTTTTAGCTAGGCACGGAGCTTTTACCAAGGAAGCCATAGCGATGGGCGCTGAGTGCCGAGCCAAGTTGGATGATCCAGTGACTTGGACGAAATCAACACGCACAGGCAATTATAACGATGTTTATTTTTCCAATGAGATTTGTATTGATGGTCGATTTGGTATTAATGAGATTTGTATTGATGGTCGATTTGGTATTAATGAGATTTGTATTGATGGTCGATTTGGTATTTATGTTAAAAAAATTCCTAAAGTTGAGAGAGTAGATGGTTTACTAAATAACGCGCGCAGAGCTGTAGGAATATGGCGTTATATATACGGTGAGGCTTATCCAGCCATTTTATATACAGACAAGGATAATAATGGCGTTTGGGTTGTTCCCCATTTGGGTGATGTTAGTCCATCGGATGATCAAATCGCGGAAGCTTTGCTTAAGCTTTATAAGGAAAAAGGAATTATTGTTATGGATGGATGCAGCACTGATAATGTGCGTTTATTTAAGGATAAAGTTCTATTCATAGATGTGGATTTAGTTACAGGATATCGTTTACCCCTAACTCTTAAAACTGATATGTCAGTTATTTTAAGTCAATTGGAGTGGTATTACGATAGTTTGTCTAAAATAAACCCAAATAGTGTAACGGTTCTTCGTAATTTGTTATACCTTGATGATTTTCTCTCTACGGCAACAATTGAAGAAATCCATTTAAATAGGGATTGCGTTTTAGAATTGGAGGTCTTACGACAAAGAGGGACGAAATTAACTGAAGAAATACTAGCCAAGATAGGTATAATTTCTACTCCTGCTCCATTGACAATAGCTCCTATGCTGAAGAGGGTCGGGCTATTTAAAGCAAGTGAACCAGCAGTGGGCGTTATGCTCGCAGCTTCTACTGGAGCGGGGGCTGGGGCTGGAGCTGGGGCTGGAGCTGGAGCTGGAGCTGGAGCTGGAGCTATATAATCCCGTGTCAAATACAATCGTTAGAGGTGATTGGTCTAGCACCTAAGATTATGCTTTGTACATGACAAAAAGTAATGTTGTCCTTCCCCGCGTAGGCGGGAATCCATCGTGATGGTAGCATAGAGCCTCTTCTACCACGGATCTTCGCCTGCGCGGGGACGGTGGAATTTTTTTAGTTTATGTTGTCCGCATAGAAAAGCAGCTATTGCATTCAGAATGCCCTGGATTCAGAGCCTGGCCTCAGATTTTTCATTCATCACGCAAGAGCATGATGCGCCATTTTTAGACAAAAAGCATTGTTTGTTATGTTCATAAAAAGTATAATAATGTCAAATTTGTTACATTATATTGGCTTTAGCCATTTTCATAATCTGCAAGCGGGATCGACTGCAGTTCGAAAAAATGACCAAAGTTGATTGACATTGGCATATCTGCGACGGTCGTTATCTTTAATATGATACATGAGAGTTTACTGGCTAATTAATTCGTAGATAAAGCGTTTAATTTAGATTGAGGTTAATGTGAAACCAGAAGAATTAGAAGCTCTTTTTAAAGCTATCGTTTGGTTACCAGAGACAGAAGGCGCCTACAAAGGCGCTACTATTTCAAGTACAGTAATTTGTGTAGGTGGCTTTACAGGAAGATGGGCTAAGAGAGAGCCAGATAGTAGGATTTCCAGTGCGGACATGGTGGAAAAATGGAATACAATCCACCAAAAGCCCTATCAAGCCTACCTGTTATCCGATGGTTCATGGATAACTCCCTATTTAGGTAACACACCAGCACCCGATTCATTAGTCGCTCAAGCAGTACTAGCTATTTATAGGCGGACGGGTGAGATTATTATCAGTGCGGCCCATAAACATTGCTTTATTCTCCATGAAGGGAAAGCCCATTGTGTTCAGATTGAAATCACAGCAGAAGAGGAGCTTCTTACTGCAGGCGATGCATCTTATATAGACACACATAGAGCTATTGCACATTTATTAGGTCTTGAGAGCTGTCTTTCTTTCGCAGATATAAGGGGTGAAGATAGTTATTTTACACTTGATATGATCCAAAAATTGATCCTATTACAAGCAGGGACAGTGAGGTTAACGCCGGATCTTATCAAAAAACTTCCCGATATGCCCATCCATCAGTTACCTTTTTTGGTGGAAAATATGAGGGAGCTTATAGTGAGGAATGCTACTCAATTCATTCCAGATGAAAATTTTTACGAATTGATTGTAATTCCATCTGAAAAGAGACTGCATTTGGCGGCAGAGCTAGGCCTATTAGGCTTAATTGAAACTGAAATTAAGTATGGAAGACGTATTAATTTTCTCTTAATGCCAGGAGGTCTATCGCCTCTCATGGTTGCAGCAAGAAGTAAGCGGATAAAAGGTCATCGTGAGAGTTTTTTAGAAGCTCTTATTGAATGGGGAGCCTACCTAAATATTCAAGCTAACTGGGAGGGCCAAGAAGGACATGAAGAAGATGAAGGATTTACCGCACTAGATTATGCAGAAAAAGAAGGGCATGAGGGAGCAATAGCTATGTTACGTGGCTATGGCGCTTTTACGAGAAAAGAAATATCGGATATGCAGGCGTCTCGAGATTTGCTTAGAACAATCAGTTGGTCGTTTTTGGGTAAAGGGCGTTATAATAAAGTTGATTGTTCAAACGAACTTGAAATCAATGGTCTAAGAGGTAAATTCGTTAAGAAAACGCCGTGCCCTACAGAAAGCAATGCTCGATTTAGTAATGCACGTAGGGCTGTAAAAATATGGGGACACATATATCCCCAATATCCGGCAATTTTATCTACAAATGAGAAGAACAATGGGATCTGGGTTGTTCAGTACTTTGGTTGCAGGGCTCCTTCCGATTGTTTAATTGCAGAGGCTATGCTTAAGCTTTATAAGGAAAAAGGCATCATTGTTATGGATGGATGCGGTGATGGGAACACGCGCCTATTTAACGATCAAGTTCTATTTGTAGATCTGGATTTAGTTACAGGATACGGTTTACCTCCCGCCCTTACTTTTGATATTTCAGATATTCGAGAGAAATTAGAAGGCTATTATAATCACCTCGCAAGAGTAATGCCGCTAAGTGTAATGGTTCTTCGTAATTTGTTATATCTTGATGATTCTCTTTCTGCAGAGGTACTGAAAAAAATAGATTTAACCATGGAAACCATATTTGAAATCGATGTGTTGCGGCAAAAAAAGGAGAAAGTAACTACCACAATATTAGCAACATTGAGGATAGCATCATTAAAACCTATTCCATCTGCAATAGTCCATGCTTTGGAGAGGCACGGCCTATTTAGATCATCAAACATAGAAGCTGAATTGGCAGCGGTGCCTATCCCTTCTACCGCAGTGAGAGCGGGGGCAGGAGCAGGAGCCATATAATCCTAGAAAAAGCAGTGCAGTAGACAGTTGCCTAAATTATTTTCCATTTTTATACCTTGATTTTCTTCTAACTAACCCCATCTGTTGATTCTATAATGATTATGGAGTGGCAGATGAGCGATAAAAAAGATAAAGATTGGAAAAAATTTAAAGAAGAGCATGCAGCTCACGAGGAAGAGGCCCAAGAATTGGATGTGGAAGGCGAAGAGCAGGAAGAGGATTTAACGAATGCCCTAGACCATCCTTCTTATAATGCTCTCGAGGAAAAGTTAACCTTAGCTGAGCAAAAAGCGCATGAGAATTGGGAAAAATCCGTACGTGCTTTAGCCGAGTTGGATAATGTTCGTCGTCGTGCGGAGCGTGAAGTTGCGAATGCTCATCGCTATGGTATAGAAAAATTAATTCAGTCTTTATTACCCATTGTGGATAGCCTTGAGCAAGCGCTACAGCTTGCCGATAAACATGGTGACGCTGCAATGCACGAAGGGCTTGAATTAACTATGAAGCTATTTCTCGACGCCTTGGAGAAATATGATGTTTGCCAATTAAATCCTGAAGGCGAGCCTTTTGATCCGCAGCAGCATGAAGCCATGTCTATGCAAGAAGCCACCAATGTGGCTCCCAATACAGTGCTTGCTGTATTTCAAAAAGGTTATCGGTTAAGCGATCGGGTGATTCGTCCAGCGCGAGTCATTGTATCAAAGCCTTGAAATTAAAATTTTAATCCCCATATAGAAAACATTGCAAAATAAATTGAATTGGAGCAAGACTAAAAATGCCAAAAATTATTGGAATCGACTTAGGAACCACAAATTCTTGTGTAGCCGTGATGGAAGGCGATAAGCCACGAGTGATAGAAAATAGCGAAGGGCACCGTACGACACCTTCTATTGTTGCTTATACCAAAGATGGTGAAGTTTTAGTGGGGCAAGCAGCAAAGCGCCAAGCGGTGACCAATCCCGATGATACGCTATTTGCGATCAAGCGTTTAATTGGCCGTCGTTTTGATGATGCTGTCGTTCAAAAAGATATTAAAATGGTACCTTACAAAATTGTCAAAGCTGATAATGGTGATGCTTGGGTACGTGCGAATAACCAAGATAAAGCCCCACCGCAAATTTCAGCTGAAGTTTTACGTAAGATGAAAAAGACCGCCGAAGATTATTTGGGTGAAGAAGTCAAAGAAGCAGTGATTACGGTTCCTGCTTACTTTAATGATTCACAACGCCAAGCAACCAAAGATGCAGGTCGTATTGCTGGTCTTGAAGTAAAACGTATTATTAACGAGCCTACAGCAGCAGCCCTTGCGTATGGTATGGATAAAAAGCGCGGCGATTCTATTATTGCGGTGTACGATCTAGGTGGTGGTACCTTTGACATTTCAATTATTGAAATTGCAGAGGTCGACGGTGAACACCAGTTTGAAGTATTGGCTACCAATGGTGATACATTCTTAGGGGGCGAGGATTTTGACTTAGCCTTAATTGAATACCTCGCTGCCGAGTTCAAAAAAGATACGGGCATTGACCTTCATAATGATCCATTAGCATTGCAACGGTTAAAAGAAGCCGCTGAAAAAGCAAAGATTGAATTATCATCTGCCCAACAAACGGATGTTAATCTCCCATACATTACAGCCGATGCTTCAGGACCAAAACATTTAAATATTAAGCTAACGCGTGCCAAATTAGAGTCTTTAGTTGAGAAATTAGTTGAGCGTACCATAGCGCCTTGTAAGACGGCTTTAAAAGATGCTGGGTTGACGGTAAGCCAGATTAATGAAGTGATCTTAGTGGGCGGCCAAACGCGTATGCCGCTTGTACAAAAAGTAGTTGAAGATTTCTTTGGTAAAGAGCCGCGTAAAGATGTAAACCCTGATGAAGCGGTAGCCGTTGGTGCTGCTATTCAAGCTGCTGTTTTATCAGGTGATGTGAAAGATATTCTCTTACTAGACGTTACTCCCCTTTCATTAGGTATTGAAACATTAGGTGGCGTAATGACCAAGTTAATTGAGAAAATACCACCATCCCGACCAAAGCAAATCAAGTCTTTTCCACAGCCGATGATAACCAAACGGCAGTGACAGTACATGTATTGCAGGGCGAGCGAGAGCAAGCATCGGCTAATAAATCATTAGGCCGCTTTGATTTAACCGATATTCCTCCAGCCCCTCGAGGTGTGCCCCAAGTTGAAGTAACGTTTGATATTGATGCGAATGGTATTTTAAACGTATCAGCAAAAGACAAAGCAACGGGTAAAGCGCAATCCATTGTCATCAAAGCATCTAGCGGTCTTAGTGACGAAGAAGTGGACGCAATGGTTAAAGACGCCCAAGCACATGCTGAAGAAGATAAGAAATTCAAAGAGTTAGCTGAGATTCGAAACCAAGCAGACAGCTTAATTCACAGCAGTGAAAAATCCATAAAAGATTTAGCCAGTGAATTATCCGATGATGAGAAAAAAGGCATCGAAACGGCGATTAGTGAATTAAAAGAAGCGATTAAAGGCAATGATAAAGCGCAAATTGAGAGTAAGTTACAGGTTTTAACAGAAGCCTCTAATAAGCTGTCTGAGCGAGTTTATGCCAAGAAAGCAGCTGAGGGACAACCTCAGGGTGAAGCACAGCCGCAGGATGCGAGTAAAGCAGACGAGGGTGTGGTCGATGCAGAGTTCGAAGAAGTCAAGGATGACAAAAAAGAATAAGTGCTTAATTTGGAATAAAATCGATCAAATAGTGTGAGTATTATGCAACAAGATTATTATGAACTTCTCGGTGTTAGCCGCAGTGCTAGTGAAGCTGAAATTAAAAAAGCTTATCGTAAATTGGCGATGAAGCATCACCCGGATCGTAATCCTGATGATAAGGCTAGCGAAGAGAAGTTCAAAGAGGTCCAAAAGGCATATGCCATTCTATCTGATAAGCAAAAAAGAGCCGCCTATGACCAATTCGGCCATGCTGGGGTTGATGCTTCGATGGGGGGCGGGGCCGGTGGATTTGGGGGCTTTGGCGATGTGTTTGAAGACATTTTTGAAAATATCTTTTCAGGTGCACGTCGGCAGCATCGCCAATCAAGAGGACAGCATGGTGCTGATCTCCAAATTAATGCACAATTAACATTAGAAGAAGCCGCTCATGGTAAGCAAATTGAAATTACCGTGCCTCGCCATACGGGATGTAAAACATGTGCTGGTTCTGGTGCAAAAAAAGGAACGACCCCTAAAAAATGTGAAACGTGTGACGGTATAGGTCAAGTCCGCATTCAGCAAGGCTTTTTCTCTATTCAACAAACATGTCCTCATTGCCATGGTGACGGCCAGGTGATTACCGAGCCGTGTACGACCTGCCATGGTCAAGGACGGGTGCGTGAAAGTAAAAACCTCACTGTCAAAATCCCGCCAGGTGTTGATAATGGTGATCGAGTGCGCTTAAGTGGGGAGGGAGAGGCAGGAATGCATGGTGGTTCTCCTGGTGATCTATATGTGCAAGTCAATGTAAAGCCCCATGCTATTTTTGAGCGGCATGATAGTGATTTACATTGTGAAGTTCCAATTAGTTTTATAACGGCAGCATTGGGGGGCTCAATTGAGGTACCTACTTTAGAAGGCAGGGTAACTTTAAAAATCCCAGCAGAGACTCAAACCGGTAAATCATTTCGCCTTCGAGGCAAAGGTATTAAGTCGGTAAGAGGTTATGCTACCGGTGATTTATTATGCAAAGTGGTGGTTGAAACCCCCGTTAATTTATCGCGAGAACAAAAAAACTTGCTTACTAAATTACAAGACTCTTTAGAGAAAGGAAAAGGCACCCATTCTCCCCGCTCGAATTCTTGGTTTGATGGTGTGAAAAAATTCTTCGAAGATATGAAGTTTTAGGGGTGTTTCAATCCACTGACAATATGCGCTACAATTGGCAGTTTTTATTTTATAGTACCGCCTAAATTGCAGTTGGAGCATGGTCATGAGTAATAAACCCGCCATTTTAGTTCTTGCCGACGGTACGGTGCTTGAAGGTATATCCATGGGGGCTAGTGGTGAGAGCGTGGGGGAGCTTGTGTTTAATACCGCCATGACAGGCTACCAAGAAATGTTAAGTGATCCTTCTTACGCTCGTCAGATTGTCACGCTAACCACGGCTCACGTAGGAAATACCGGCTGCAATCTAGAAGATATGGAGTCTGCTAAAGTTTGGGCGACGGGGGTGGTGATGCGAGATTGTGTTGCTAGGCCCAGCAATTATCGTGCTGAACTTTCACTTCCAGATTGGTTAAAAAAGCATGGAGTGGTTGCCATTTCAGGGGTGGATACCCGAGCATTAACATTGCGCTTACGTGAGCAGGGTGCAATAAATGCGTGTATCAGCACCAATGTAGATCATATAGAAGGAGCATTGGAAGCAGCCCGCTCCTTCAGTGGTCTTTCCGGTTTAGATTTAGCGCAAGTCGTTTCACGCCAAACAATAGAGCGATGGCATGAAGGGCGAGGCGAAGCATGGCGCCATCACTCAAAGCCGCAGGCGTTTCATGTCGTAGCCTATGATTTTGGGGTGAAACACAGCATGCTTAGAATTCTTCATGATTTAGGCTGCCACTTAACCCTTGTACCCGCTAAGACTACTGCTAAAGACGTAATGGCACTTAACCCGGATGGGGTCTTTTTATCCAATGGTCCTGGTGACCCGGAAGCTTGCGATTACGCCATTCGGGCGACTCAAGAATTTTTACAAACAGGTATTCCTTTATTTGGAATTTGTTTAGGTTTCCAAATTTTAGGTTTAGCTTGTGGAGCCCGTTCAGTTAAAATGAAATTTGGGCACCATGGTGCTAACCATCCTGTAGTAGAAGTAGAAGGGCAAAAGCGAGTGTTTATTACCAGCCAAAATCATGGTTTTGCTATTGATGAAGCTTCTTTACCCAAAGAACTTAAAGTTACACACCGTTCTTTATTTGACAATAGCTTGCAAGGAATTAAACATCGAGATAAACCTGCTTTTGGTTTCCAAGGACATCCAGAGGCAAGCCCTGGTCCTCATGATCTTGAGGATATTTTTTTGGAATTTACTCGCTTAATGGCCAGTACAAAATAAGGAGTTGTAAGATAATGAAAGCATCGCATGTTTTTACTTCAGAATCGGTATCAGAAGGTCATCCAGATAAAATTGCTGATCAAATTTCAGATGCGATATTGGATGCAATATTGGCACAAGATCCTCGAGCTCGTGTTGCTTGTGAGACCTTTGTAAAAACCGGTATGGTTTTGGTGGGTGGTGAGATTACAACCAGTGCTTGGGTGGATGTCGAAGAAATTACACGTGAGGTCATTAAAGATATCGGTTATAACAGCTCCCAAATGGGCTTTGATTGGGAGTCTTGTGCTGTTTTATCGGCTATTGGTAAACAATCTCCCGATATTGCTCAAGGTGTGGATAATCAACAAACCAAGCAATTAGGCGCTGGTGATCAAGGCTTGATGTTTGGCTATGCTAGCCGGGAAACGGATGTACTGATGCCGGCCCCTATCGCGTATGCTCACCGTTTAATGGAGCGCCAAGCCCATTTGCGTAAGAGTGGTAAGCTTCCTTGGCTAAGACCGGATGCTAAATCGCAGATTACCTTGAAATATCAAGAAGGTAAGCCTATAGCGGTTGATACTGTCGTTATCTCTACCCAGCATTCACCCGATGTGGCCCACAGCGATTTAGTGGAAGCCGTGCGGGAGGAAATTATTAAGCCAGTATTGCCAGCCGAGTGGATGCAACCGCAAACACGTTATTTCATTAATCCTACGGGACGTTTTGTTATCGGTGGGCCGTTAGGAGATTGCGGATTAACCGGCCGAAAAATTATTGTAGATACATACGGTGGTATGGCACGCCACGGAGGCGGTTGTTTTTCAGGGAAAGATCCCTCTAAAGTGGATCGATCAGCCGCCTATGCTGCTCGCCATGTAGCTAAAAATATCGTTGCAGCGGGTATTGCAGATAAGTGTGAAATTCAAGTTTCCTACGCGATTGGCGTTGCTGAGCCGACTTCTATTCATGTGGAAACGTTTGGTACGGGCCGTTTAGATGATGCAACTATTATTGATTTGATTAATACGCATTTTGATTTAACGCCACAAGGCATCATTAATCATCATGATTTACTCCGCCCAATTTATCGGCGCACAGCGACTTATGGTCATTATGGTCGTGATAATTTGCCTTGGGAGCGATTAAATAAAGTTGCTGAATTAGAGAAGGCTTTATAATAAAAGGAACTACTATGATACAAGCAAAAGAAGTAACAGCCAGTGAAGATTATAAAGTAGCCGATTTATCACTCGCGAGTTGGGGACGCAAAGAAATTGCAATTGCTGAAACCGAGATGCCAGGTTTGATGGCACTAAGAGAAGAATTCGGCAAAGAAAAGCCCCTACGCGGTGCACGGATTGCCGGCTGTTTGCACATGACCATTCAAACGGCTGTCTTGATTGAGACGCTTATCGCTTTAGGGGCAGAAGTTAGATGGTCTTCCTGTAATATTTTTTCTACCCAAGATCACGCCGCCGCAGCAATTGCCGCAGCAGGTATCCCTGTCTTTGCTTGGAAAGGTGAGACCGAAGAAGAGTATTGGTGGTGTGTAGAGCGAACCCTTCGCGGCCCTGACAACTGGACGCCTAATTTATTGCTAGATGATGGCGGCGATTTGACGCAATTAATTCATGACAAACACCCCGAATTATTATCAGCGATCAAAGGTGTTTCTGAAGAAACGACCACAGGCGTGGCAAGGCTTTATGAAATGGCTAAAAAAGGTCAACTAAAAATGCCTGCTATCAACGTCAATGACTCGGTCACTAAATCAAAATTTGATAATTTATACGGCTGTAGAGAGTCGCTTTTAGATGGTTTAAAACGCGCTACGGATGTGATGGTTGCGGGTAAAATTGCAATAGTCCTAGGCTATGGCGATGTAGGTAAAGGGTGTGCCCAAGCCTTACGGGGCCAAGGAGCAACAGTATTTATTGCGGAAATTGATCCCATTTGTGCATTGCAAGCAGCCATGGAAGGGTATCGTGTAGTCACCCTGGATGATGTGGCTGAAATGGTTGATATTGTGGTATCTGCGACAGGCAATTACCATGTAGTGACCCATGAGCACATGTTGCGCATGAAAAACCAAGCAATACTTTGCAATATTGGCCATTTTGATTCTGAAATTGATATCCAAAGCTTACGCCAATACGAGTGGGAAAACATTAAACCGCAAGTTGATCATGTTATTTTCCCTGATGGAAAACGCATTATTGTGTTAGCCGAAGGCCGCTTGGTTAATCTAGGTTGTGCTACAGGACATCCAAGTTTTGTCATGTCAGCATCGTTTACCAACCAAGTCTTGGCGCAAATAGAATTATTCCAGCGAGCAGAACAATACGATAAACAGGTGTATGTCCTACCTAAACACTTGGATGAGAAGGTAGCTCGTCTGCACTTAGACCGAATTGGAGCAAAATTAACTAAATTATCACCAGAACAAGCAAACTACATCGGTGTCGCTATCGAGGGGCCCTATAAACCAGAGCATTATCGATATTAAATTTAATTAAAAAGTAGCCACTTACTATGCCAAAACGAACTGATATCCAATCCATCCTTATCCTTGGTGCAGGGCCCATTGTTATTGGTCAAGCTTGTGAGTTTGATTACTCGGGCACCCAGGCTGTGCGTGCATTAAAAAAAGAAGGCTACCGGATTATTTTAGTTAATTCTAATCCTGCGACCATTATGACCGATCCTGAATTAGCTGACGCAACCTATATCGAGCCTATTTTATGGCCAGAAGTAGCGCGTATCATTGAGCGAGAGCGCCCAGATGCCTTATTACCTACTATGGGTGGTCAAACGGCTTTGAATTGCGCGTTGGATCTAGTACGTGAGGGAGTGCTTGCTGAGTACAAGGTGGAGTTAATTGGGGCAACGCGGGAAGCCATTGATAAAGCCGAGGATCGAGAGAAATTTCGTCAATTAATGAAAAAAATTGGTTTGGATATGCCGCGCTCAGCCATTGCGCATAGCATGGAAGAAGCGCTTTCTGTTCAAGCCCAATTAGGTTTCCCCACCATTATCCGACCCTCATTCACCATGGGCGGCAGTGGTGGAGGAATTGCCTATAATCGTGAAGAATTTGAAGAAATTTGCGCCCGAGGTTTTGAGCTTTCGCCTACCCATGAGTTATTACTTGATGAATCGGTATTGGGTTGGAAAGAGTATGAAATGGAAGTGGTGCGCGATAAAAATGACAACTGCATTATCGTATGCTCCATTGAAAACTTTGATCCGATGGGCGTTCACACCGGGGATTCTATTACGGTAGCACCTGCTCAGACCTTAACGGATAAAGAGTTTCAACGCATGCGTGATGCGGCTATTCGTGTTTTACGTGCCGTCGGTGTGGATACGGGGGGTTCAAATGTGCAATTTGCCGTAAACCCTGAAGATGGCCGCATGCTAGTGGTTGAAATGAACCCCCGAGTATCAAGAAGCTCTGCATTAGCTTCTAAAGCAACAGGTTTTCCTATAGCGAAAATAGCGGCGCTATTGGCGGTAGGCTATACCTTGGATGAGTTAGCTAATGAAATCACCGGCGGAAAAACGCCAGCCTCGTTTGAACCTACGATTGATTATGTGGTGACTAAGATTCCCCGTTTTAATTTTGATAAATTTCCACAAACCCCGCCTATCCTTTCGACACAAATGAAGTCGGTGGGTGAGGTCATGGCTATAGGATCTAACTTTCAAGAGTCATTACAAAAAGCCATTCGTAGTTTAGAAATAGGTCGTTCAGGTTTAATTCCTTTATTTAAACAACACGATTTGTCGCTATTACGCGGGCATTTGCGTGAGCCTACTCCGGATCGCCTGTGGTATATCGCTGACGCTTTCAGACAGGGCTTTACTTTGGAAGAAATTCATCAAGAAAGCAAAGTAGATCCTTGGTTCCTAGGTCAGATAAAGCACCTGGTAGAATTAGAAAATACCATTCAAGGGCAAGCTCTTCATGATGTATCCAAGAAAACATTGCATGAATTAAAGCGTCATGGCTTTGCTGATGCTTATTTGGCTTTCTTACTTGATTGTAAAGAAGACGAGGTACGTGCTTATCGGTTAAGCCTAGGTATAACGCCTGTTTATAAGCGAATTGATTCTTGTGCTGGTGAGTTTCCTAGTGATACGGCCTATCTTTATTCTTGTTATGACAGTACGTGCGAGGCTAGGCCTTCAACGGATAAACAAAAGATCATGATTTTAGGCGGTGGGCCTAACCGTATAGGTCAAGGTATTGAGTTTGATTATTGTTGCGTGCATGCCGCCATGGCGTTGCGAGAAGCAGGGTATCAAACCATTATGGTGAATTGCAATCCAGAGACGGTGTCTACCGATTTTGATACTTCGGATAGATTGTATTTTGAGCCGGTGACACTAGAAGATGTGCTTTCAGTCATTGCGGTTGAAAAGCCTGATGGTGTGATTGTTCATTACGGTGGGCAGACGCCATTAAAGTTGGCTCGAGCACTCGAAGCGAATGGTGTAAAAATTATTGGGACTTCACCCGATGCTATTGATAAAGCAGAAGATCGAGAGCGCTTCCAGCAATTAGTAAACGATTTAAATTTGCATCAACCAGCTAATGGTACGGTGCGCAGCGAGAAGGAAGCACTTGTATTAGCAGAGCGGATTGGCTACCCCTTGGTGGTTCGGCCCTCGTATGTACTTGGCGGTCGCGCCATGGAAATTGTCTATCAAGAACAAGATTTGCGCCATTACTTAGCTAATGCAGTAGAGGTATCTAATGATGCACCCGTATTGCTAGATAGGTTTTTGAATGACGCGATAGAAGTAGATATTGATGCCGTCTGTGATGGTGAGGATGTTTTAATCGGCGCTATCATGGAGCATATTGAGCAGGCTGGGATTCATTCTGGCGACTCCGCATGCACATTACCTCCGTTTAGCTTAAGTACAGTGGTGCAACAAGATTTAATTGAGCAATTGCGAGCTATGGCTTTGAAATTAGGGGTTGTAGGTTTAATCAATGCGCAGTTTGCTATTCAATCCGATGATATTTATGTGTTAGAAGTAAATCCCCGAGCTTCACGTACAGTGCCTTTTGTTTCGAAAGCAACAGGGCTACCATTAGCTAAAATTGCTGCGCTTTGCAAAGTAGGCAAGCGTTTAAAAGACCAAGGTCTTACTGAGCAGCATGCGATGCCAGCATTTTATTCGATTAAGCTCCCGGTTTTTCCTTTTATCAAATTTTCTGGGGTTGACTCTATTCTTGGACCTGAAATGAAATCGACCGGCGAAGTCATGGGCATTGCTAAACGGTTTGGCCAAGCGTATGCAAAAGCGCAATTGGCCGCTGGCGTCAATATTGGGAAGCGGCGGCGAGCATTTGTTTCGGTTCGAGATGCGGATAAGACGCGCATCGGAGAGATAGCCAAGCGCTTGATTGATTTAGGTTTTGAAATCGTCGCTACCCGGGGTACAGCTATGGTGATTCAGGCGGCAGGAATTAATTGTAAACGGGTATTTAAAGTGGCAGAAGGCCGGCCACA
Organism: Legionellales bacterium; assembly: GCA_020050595.1. Classification (GTDB taxonomy): domain Bacteria; phylum Pseudomonadota; class Gammaproteobacteria; order Legionellales; family Legionellaceae. Next base: position 49,561 of record JAGVKL010000024.1, on the reverse strand, counting down.
CGTGGTAGATTACATTAAAAATCATGAAATTGATTTTATTGTAAACACTACCGAAGGTAAGCAGGCGATTGCAGATTCTTTTGCTATACGGCGCAATGCCTTACAACATAAAGTTAGTTATACTACAACGTTATCAGGTGCTGAGGCTGCGTGTTTAGCTATGAAATACGAAGATAGAAAAACCGTCACAAAGCTTCAAGATTTACATTAAAAGGAACATTTTAAATTGGGGTGGCTATGCAAAAACATCCAATGACCGTGGAAGGTGCAGAAGCACTTAAAAATGAATTACACCGTCTTAAAACAGTAGAGCGTCCGCGGATTATTGACGCTATTGCAACTGCTCGTGCTCATGGTGATCTGAAGGAAAATGCTGAGTATCATGCGGCGCGTGAGCAACAAAGTTTTACAGAAGGGCGGATACAAGAGCTCGAGGCGAAGTTATCAAACGCTCAAATTATTGATATCAGCAAAATGCCAAACCAAGGCAAAGTTATTTTTGGTGCGAAAGTTTCTGTCTGTAATTTGCAAGTGGATACAGAAATCACCTACCAAATCGTAGGGGAAGATGAAGCGGATATCAAAGTGAATAAGATTTCCTATAGTTCTCCTATCGGCCGAGCATTAATTGGTAAGCAACTAGATGATACCGTAAAAGTAGAGACCCCTGGAGGGGTGGTTGAGTATGAAATCATAGCCGTAGATTATTAGGGGGTTCATTTATTAAGCGGATGCAACGCTCCTCTATTCAATAAAACCCGGTAGGTTGGGCCTTGATGGATTGTCACTTTTTAAACAGTAGCCTGGTTGCTTGCAACCAGGAAAGCATGTCATAACTTACATCAATGCTCAAAGTCCCTGGTTGCAAGCAACCAGGCTACATGGTTTAACAAAAAGTGACGATCTCTCAGGGCCCAACCTAGGCAACGTCCCTAAAGTTATCGCCGGGCTGCAAAAGCAATAAATGGGTCAAAATACACGCTTGATTTCGTTAAATAGAGCTTGCTATTCGCCTCTATCAAGCGTGTATTTTGCCTCAATTTCTTACTTTTTCGCTCCTGGCGAAACTTTAGGGACGTTGCCTAGTGTTGCACCCGTTTAATAAATGAACCTAACCATCGTAATTTGTGTTAAAATAAAACATTAGCACTTAAATTATATCTAATAATATGCCCGATCCAATAGTTAGAACGCCCATAGACGATTATTGGTACACCACAGCTCAGATGAAAGAAGTAGGCAACGTTTGGGCCCGTGCTTCTGAAAATCGATTATTTTTAACTTCAGAGCCTGTTTCGGTCGTTGGTGCTTCCCTTTTCCAAAATGAAGGCGTGGGACGTACTGGTTTAGAAGCTCATCATTTAAGGCGACACTTAAAAGAAACGACTTTCCCTTTTCATATCATGCTCACCCTTAATCGTGGAAATAGTCATTGGACTTCAGTGGCTATTATAGTTAAAAAAGATCCAACGAACTCGGCTAAGAAAATTGTTAATATCTTTTTTTCTGATTCATTAAATGTAGGCATTATCCCTTACGGGGTGGGAAGTGAGCTAGACCGGATTGAAAGTCTTTTTCGAATGCATTATGAAGCAGCTAATGTCAGTGTTACCAAAGCTCCTTATGCCCATGCATGGGCTCAGCCTGATATGGCTTCTTGTGGGCCATATGCTTTAAAAAATGCAGAGCGATGTCTTGCTGGTAAAGAGCGAGAAGATAATCCTGGCCGTACGGCCATCCGCACCGAGCAATTAGCAGTCATGCGGGAAGTAACAGCCATTAATGGATGCTCAACCAATAATTTTCTTGATGAAGTCTTAACTCATTGGATTATTAAGCGTAGCGCAAGCGACGAGCCTTATATGATTTCTAACGCGGATGAGGTAGAAAGTATTTGTCGCTCGTTTGCCGAAGCGCGATTTGCTGAGGCAGGCGCTATCGCTTTAGAAACGGCTAGAATTCGTGCGTTATTTATTAGCGAGTATTATGAGCTTCGTTTGATGCCTATTGTAAACCGCATGCAAGAGTTAATTCGCAAAGATGAATCCATACTTGCCCCCAAACAGCGAGAAGCATACTTAAAGGTTATGCAGCATGAAAATATAATGGATAGGATTTCATCGATTCGGGAAGCTATTCAAAAGGCTCTTAATAATGAAGCTCGATCGTACCTCATCATGGCTGAAATCATTGGTTTCTTATTGAAGAAAGATCTTATAGCAGCAGAAGAAAAGATAAAGCAAGTCATAAAATCTCAGAAAGAAATCGATTTGTGCCTGGTCGCTATGGGTATAATTATAGGGTTGATAACTCTTAAAGCGGATTATGCACAAATGCTAACGAGCTTGGTTGAAGAATATAAGAAAACCGGAGAAAGCTCCATAGCTGTTGCGACTCGTCCCAACCTTCAATCTTCAACGTTTTTTCCCAACAGTGGGAAAATTATTGCAGTGAAAAACTTCTCTTCGGATTCATCTATTACCCAGGAAGGGCTAGCAGATCAAATCAAGCTGGTTGAGTTAGCGATTTCCCGTTATGACGCTCCTTTTTTTATGCAGATGGTTTATATCATCAGCGATTTTTTCAAAGCAGTTGGTGAGTTATTTATCAGTGGTAAATGGCAGCTTGATTGTGTGCGAATAGAGCGTATGAAAGAGGAATTAAAAGGGCCTTTTACAGAAAGCGTTGAAAAGAGGCAATTAGAAGCAAAATTAAATGCTCTCCAGTGTCTGCTTGACGAGCGTTTTCCGCGCCCGACACACCGCACTATTTGTCCATAAAATAAATTAATTGGCAACCTCGTATCAAGCCGATGTCGTTAAATATGATTGCAATGATTATGCTATGGATGGCGTCTTAACTAAGCCCTTAACGCCTGAGCAAGCTCAGCAAATTATTCAACATTATATTTATTAATAATCAATAGAGTCTGACCCCATTGATTTCAATAGGGTCAGACCCCATAGGCTGTTTTTGAGTATGTTAGGGAATATAATAATAAGGGTTAGGCAATTTAAACGTTTTTTCAGCATAACCGCCTTTTAAATCGCTATATTGATCGCCAATTGAAGCAATAATTGTGTAACCTTGGCTCGCAATCATTTTTCTTACACTGGATTTAAAGGGAATAACGGAAGGTTGATGGTAATTTTCAGGCTTTAAATAAAGACCAGTCCAATGTTCATAGCCGGCTTTTTTTAGATTTTTAATGGTGGCATTTTTTTCAGAAATCCGCCTACCCGTTACAAAGAAGACAGCAACATCTTGCTTGTAGGCATCGTTATATAATTGCAAGGTGGGGATAATCGGCTGGGCATTGGCAGCCAGCATATCCTGATGAATTTGTTGTTTGGTTTCTACAAACTGATGTGCAGAAAATGTGCGGTAATTGGAGAGGCTTGTTTCATCAATATCCAGCACGATAGCAAGCTTTTTGGGGGTTATGCGGTGGTTATTAATGCTTACTTCTTTAAGAATATAACGATGAGCATCTTGAACAACGCGGTTTAAATCATGCGCATAAGCACCTGAGTCGTGGTAAATTTTTAATTCATGGAGAACAATAGAGAGATTTGGGGGCTCTGCAAAAGTAAGGGGGCTTAAAAAAATGCCCAAAAAGATAATAAAAAATCGTATTGTCATAATAATCTTAATCTAAACTCGTCGGCGATTATAATCCCTCATTACCAACTGTCAATAGTGAACTATTAGCCCTGCTATGAAAATGGCCTGCTTGTGAAAAACATGGCTGGTTAACTTTTCCGCTCCCTGACGGTCGCGGTTCGGATCCGGTTCCTGATGGTTGTGGTTCGGATCCGGTTCCTGATGGTCGCGGTTTGGATCCGGTTTCTGATGGTTGTGGTTCGGATCCGGTTTCTGATGGTTGTGGTTCGGATTTTTTGCTGGTTACTTTTTATTTGCCTATACGAGAGTTGCACCCCTAGCGATTACTCAAATAATACGTTATGATGTTGGCTTTCTTTAAATAGAACCAAAATAGTACTATATTATAATATAAGACTTAAATAGTACTAGATTATTGGGGATGGGAATGATATGCTCCGCATCAGTAAATTGGCCGATTATGGAACAGTCGTAATGGTGTATCTTGCAAAGCATTCGCAAAAGCTTTGCAATGCAAGAGATATTGCTTCACATACCCACCTTACCGTACCAACCGTGAGTAAATTATTAAAACGGTTAACAGCTGCAGGTTTATTATCTTCTGTTCGGGGCGTGACTGGCGGATACCGTTTACAACGAGCAGCTGCTGAGATTTCAGTGGCGGAAATTATATACGCTTTAGATGAAGATCGTGGGTTAACCGAATGCAGTAAAGCGCCCAATGAGTGCTCTTTACAACACGTCTGTCATGTACAAGGTAATTGGCAATTAATTAGTCGGGCAATCGAGACGGCGTTAGAAAGTGTAAGTTTAGAACTATTAGCAAAGCCCTCGCTTTCAGCGATCGATCTCGATCGCATTCGGCAAGTAGCAATAACAAGGTAAGTGTGCACATGATGGCGTTGCACGCCCACAAATGGGGCTAAGAGCCAGAACAGAGTAGCCGAGGAGTGGCGCCTTAAGTTGACGCCATTCGATGAACACTTATCACGGTAAGATCGGGAGTCAGTCGTGACTAAAAGTAACGAACAACTTAATTCTTTGCTTGAGCGGGAATATCAACATGGTTTCGTAACCGACATCGAAGTCGATACGTTCCCGCCTGGCCTAAATGAAGAGGTCATTCGCCGCCTGTCAGCCATAAAAGGTGAGCCTGAATTTATGCTTGAATGGCGGTTGAAAGCATTTAGACATTGGCAAACCCTGTCTCATCCAGCATGGTCAAGCGTGCATTATCCGCCCATCGATTATCAAGCCATTTCTTATTATTCTGCGCCGAAGAGTAAGAAAGACGGGCCAAAAAGTTTAGAAGAAGTGGATCCTGAATTATTGCGTACCTATGAAAAATTAGGCATCCCTTTGCGTGAGCAGGAAATGTTAGCCGGGGTCGCGGTAGATGCGGTGTTTGATAGCGTTTCCGTGGCGACCACGTTTAAAGCCAAATTGAAGGAAAAAGGAGTTATTTTCTGTCCTTTCTCAGAAGCGGTTCATCAATACCCTGAACTTATCCAACAATACCTAGGCTCGGTTGTTTCTTACCGTGATAACTTTTACGCAGCACTTAATTCAGCGGTATTTAGTGATGGTTCTTTTGTCTACGTTCCTAAAGGCGTACGCTGCCCTATGGAGTTATCCACTTATTTTCGAATCAATGCAGCTTCAACCGGACAATTTGAACGCACCTTAATTATTGCTGACTGTGACAGTTATGTTTCTTATTTAGAAGGTTGTACGGCTCCGATGCGGGATGAAAATCAATTACACGCAGCTGTGGTCGAGCTAATAGCGCTTGATGGGGCGCAAATTAAATATTCAACCGTGCAAAATTGGTACCCCGGCGATAAAGAAGGGAAAGGGGGGATCTATAATTTTGTAACCAAGCGAGGTGCATGCCGTGGCAAGCGTTCAAAAATATCGTGGACGCAAATTGAAACGGGTTCTGCGATTACTTGGAAGTATCCTAGCGTCATTTTACAAGGAGATGAATCCGTCGGTGAATTCTACTCCGTAGCCTTAACGAATCATTATCAGCAAGCCGATACGGGCACTAAAATGATTCATCTCGGTAAAAATACGCGCTCGACTATCATTTCTAAAGGGATTAGCGCAGGGCATGCTCATAACGCCTATCGAGGGCTGGTACGCATTGCCCCCACCGCGGTCAATGCGCGCAATTATACGCAGTGTGATTCGATGTTAATGGGTAGTGAGTGTTCTGCCCATACATTTCCTTATATTGAAGTGAAACATCCATCAGCACAGGTGGAGCATGAGGCAACCACCTCCAAGATCAGTGAGGAGCAATTATTTTATTGCCAACAACGCGGTATTGGTATGGAGGATGCGGTTTCTATGATCGTGAATGGTTTTTGTAAACAAGTATTGAAAGAATTACCCATGGAATTCGCAGTAGAAGCCACAAAATTATTAGGCATTAGTTTGGAAGGGGCAGTGGGCTAATATGTTAGAAATTAAACAGTTAAATGTTGCAACAAATACGCAAGCGATTTTAAACGGTATTGATCTTGAGGTTAAAGCCGGTGAAGTGCATGCCATTATGGGGCCTAATGGTTCAGGCAAAAGTACGCTATCCAAAGTGTTAGCGGGACACCCTGCCTATGAAGTGACTAGCGGTAGTATTCGATTTTTAGGCAAGGATTTATTACCCCTAACGCCGGAAGAGCGAGCGCAAGCAGGTATTTTTATGTCATTTCAATACCCGGTGGAAATCCCAGGTGTCACGAATATTAACTTCTTAAAAGCAGCCGTGAACGCTGTGCGCCAAGGACGCGGGGAGAAGCCTTTCGATGCGATGGAATTTTTAACCTTTATCCGCGAAAAATGCCAAGCGTTAGATATGGATGAAAGCTTTTTATATCGCAGTATCAATGAGGGCTTTTCAGGTGGCGAAAAAAAACGCAATGAGATCCTGCAAATGATGGCTCTCGAGCCTAAATTAGCTATTCTCGATGAGACGGATTCAGGCTTGGATATTGATGCCTTGCGTGAAATTTCTGAAGGTGTCAATGCCATGCGCTCTCACGATCGCGCGATTATTTTAGTGACCCATTATCAGCGCCTTTTAAATTATATTCAGCCCGATTTTATTCACGTACTTGCTCATGGTCGTATTATCAAGTCCGGTGATAAATCACTGGCTTTAGAGTTAGAAGATAAGGGCTATAGCTGGTTATCGGAGATAGAACAGGGATGAGCGGACGTTTAGATTTTTATCAAAAAGAAGCAGCAGCTTGCTTTTCAGATATCCCATGGCTAAAAAAAATGCAAGAGGAGGCTTTGGCGGTGTTTACTCGCTTAGGCTTCCCGACGCGCCATGATGAAGATTGGAAATATACCTCCGTTGATTCTTTTTTAAAGGAATCTTTTGTCAATCAAGCGATGTCTAAACGAAAAATAGCCGAGATACCTTTGGAAAATGCTATTCCAATCGTCAACGGCCAAGTAGATAAAAAAATGCTTGAGTATGTGCCAGCGGATGTGATTATTCAGCCATTGTCTCAAGCACTGGTAGAGCATGCGGACAAAATAAGACCCTTTTTAAATCATATTTTGCAATCACAACATGGTTTTCATGCATTAAATACAGCGATGTTAGCCCAAGGCTTGTTTATTTATTTGCCGGCCCATGTAGTCCTAGCTAAGCCATTATATATTACTTACTCTCAGGATAAGGCACATCAAGCATCGTATTTACGGCATTTGATAGTGCTTGAGACAGGAAGCTCAGCTAGCGTTATTGAAGATTATCAGGGTGAAGACGCGTGTTATTTCACTAACACGATTACCGAGGTTTCTTTGGCTGCTCAAGCCAAGCTTTCACATTATAAAATTCAACGTGAAAGCCTTCATGCCTACCATATGGGCCATCTTGCAGTAAAGCAAGCACAGCACAGCGAGTTTCATAGCCACACCTTTAGCATCGGTGGTCGGTGGGTGCGTAGTGATATTGCCATCGATTTAGCAGAGCCCCAAGCACATTGTTTAATGAATGGTGTTTACGTGCCTTCAGATTCACAGCATATGGATCACCATACCGCAGTATTTCATAGCGCCCCTTATGGTCATAGTGAGCAAGATTATAGAGGCATTTTAAAGGATGAGGCGCATGCGGTGTTTAACGGTAGAGTTATTGTTGCCAAACATGCACAAAAAACAGAAGCTAAACAGCAAAATAAGAACCTCTTATTATCCAAAAATACCGAAATTGATACCAAGCCCCAGTTAGAAATTTTTGCTGATGATGTAGTATGTACTCATGGCGCAACGGTAGGCCAGCTCGATGAAGAAGCCTTATTTTATTTAGCTACCCGGGGTATTGGCCGAGATGAAGCGACCCGTTATTTAGTGCAAGCATTTACTAAGGAAAATATACGTATGCTTACGAATACGGAATTAGCAGCATGGATAGAGACATTAATTGCAAATGTTCACATATAATGGTGTCAACTTAAGGAATTATATCTAGAAATCCTCTCTCCCCGCAGGGGAGAGAGTTAGAGAGAGGGTGTTAAAATTAGATAGCTACTCTCTCCCATCAATGGGAGAGAGGATTTTACTAATTTAACGGCACAAAGAGCGATTGAGGTGATGATGAGCAAAGCAACCGATTTAATTGAGACATTGGACTTAGCTGTAATACGTCGAGATTTTCCCGCGTTAAATCAATTCGTTAATGGACATCCTCTCATTTATTTTGATAATGCAGCAACGACGCAAAAGCCTCAATCGGTCATTGATGCGGTTTCACACTATTACACGCATGATAATGCCAACGTTCATCGTGGGGTGCATGCGTTAAGCGTCCGCTCCACTCAACAGTTTGAAGTGGTGCGTGAAAAGGTAAAACGATTTATTAATGCGCCCCATACGCGCGAATGTATTTTTGTTCGCGGGACAACAGAAGGGATTAATTTAGTAGCGCAAAGCTTTGTTATGCCTCGTATTTTGCCTGGCGAAGAAATTTTAATTACCCACATGGAGCATCATTCTAATATTGTCCCGTGGCAGATGGTTTGTAAAAAAACGGGCGCGGTATTAAAAGTAGCGCCGATTTCTTTGCGCGGTGAAGTGTTGTTAGATGAATTTGAAAAATTATTATCGAGCAATACCAAATTTGTCGCGATTAATTATGTGTCGAATGCATTAGGTACAGTGAACCCCGTACGGAAAATGATTGAAATGGCGCATGCCCATGGCGCTATTGTCTTATTAGATGGCGCACAAGCTACAGCGCATTTGCCTATCGATGTACAAGCTTTAGGATGCGATTTTTATGCTTTTTCGGGCCATAAAATGTATGGGCCGACAGGCATCGGAGTTTTGTGGGGGCGGGAAGCGCTTTTAGATAGTATGGCGCCTTATCAAGGGGGCGGAGAAATGATTAATTATGTAACCTTTGAAGCCACCGAATATGCGCCTTTACCTCACAAATTTGAAGCAGGCACGCCTAATATTGCCGGGGTGATTGGGTTAGGGGCGGCCTTGGATTATTTATGGTCATCGGATATGGAGGCCATAAGCGCTTATGAGAAACAGCTATTGGATTATGCGACCGATGCCGTGGAATCTGTCAAAGGTTTTAATTTAATAGGTACGGCGCATGAAAAAGCCCCCATCATTGCCTTTGTACATGGGAAAATACACGCCCATGATATTGGCACGATTCTTGATAACGAAGGGATTGCCATTCGCAGCGGCCATCATTGCGCCATGCCTTTGATGGATTTTTATGGAGTGGCCGCAACGAGCCGTATCTCCTTATCGTTTTACAATACAAAGCAAGAAATCGATCACTGTGTCCAGGCGCTTCAGAAGGTGAAGGAGATATTTGCCTAATGGAATTACGTGAGCTTTACCAAGAAATTATTATCGATCACAACCGCAATCCTCGTAATCATCGAGTGATGGAGCATCCCTCTTGTGAGGCGGAAGGGTTTAACCCGCTTTGTGGTGATAAATTAACACTTTATATAAAAATTGATAAAGGTATCATTCAAGATATTAGTTTTATAGGATGCGGCTGTGCCATTTCCCAAGCGTCCGCTTCTTTAATGACAGATATGTTGCAAGGTAAATCTATCGAAAAGGCCCATGAGCTTTTTGGTCGATTTCATCAAATGGTGACTGAAGATACGGAAGAATCGTCTTCGTCATTGGATAAATTAACGGTCTTAGCAGGAGTGCGGACATTTCCTGCACGAGTTAAATGCGCTACTTTGGCATGGCATACGTTGGAAGCGGCGCTTAAAAAAGATCATAAGACAGTAACAACGGAGTAAGCATGTTCGGTTTTAAAAAAAAGCAGAACAATGAACTATTAAAAGAAGCGGTTATCACTGCTTTAAAAACAGTCTTTGATCCAGAAATCCCCGTTAATATTTATGATCTGGGATTAATTTATGATATCAATATTAATGAAGAGCAGCATGTTCATATTCAAATGACCTTAACATCTCCAGGATGCCCCGTGGCTCAGACTTTTCCAGGTACTGTAGAGCAAGCAGTGAACCAGGTAGAAGGGGTTACCGATTGTAATGTTGAGCTAGTTTGGGAGCCCCCGTGGACTCAAGATCGTATGAGTGAGGCCGCCCGGCTAGAGTTAGGTATTTTTTATTAATGATGATCCAAAATCCCACCTGGCGGCCTTCCGCCTCTATTGAGCTTTTGCATAAACGCGCTGCTTTCTTTAAAGCGATACGAGCCTTTTTCAACGCGCGGCATTATTTAGAAGTTGAAACCCCCATTATGGCTCAATTTGGCATCACAGATGTCTATTTAGCCAATATAAAATCGACTTTTAGAAACAAGACTTATTACCTGCAAACATCCCCCGAATACCACATGAAGCGCTTGTTAGCCGCTGGTAGTGGCCCTATCTTTCAGCTGGCCAGAGTGTTTCGTGATGATGAATTGGGGCGGTGGCATAACCCTGAATTTACATTATTAGAGTGGTACCAGCTTCATATTAATCATCATCAATTAATGGATGAAGTTGATGCTCTTCTCCAAGCGCTGCTTCACTGCCCGCCCATGATAAGAAAAACCTATCAAGAGGTCTTTAGAGCGACCTGCGATATCGATCCTTTATCTGCCGATATTCAAGTATTAAAAGCGGTTTTAAAACGGTTTGAACTGGATAATGTACTGCCTAATGATGAAAACGATCGTGACCAATATTTGTTTTTACTGATGAGCCATGTGGTGGAGCCTGCACTGGCTAGAGAAGAGAGCCCCACCGCTGTATTTAATTTCCCAAGCTCACAAGCAGCGCTTGCTAGGGTAGAGCATGGTATAGCAGAGCGTTTTGAAATTTATTACCGCGGGGTAGAGTTAGCGAACGGCTTTCATGAGCTAACAGATGTCAGTGCACAACATGCCCGATTTGAAGCAGATAATCGTTTGCGTAAGGAAAAGGGTTTCGAAGAAAAACCGACTGATACCTACCTTCTAGAAGCGCTGTCCTATGGGTTACCCCCATGCAGTGGAGTTGCCTTGGGGGTAGACCGCTTATTGGCTTTAGCGCTTAAAGAGTCCTCTATTGCTAAAGTGATGGCTTTTGATTTTGCTAGAGCTTAAATTGCTGGAGTATGATGCATGGCTGAGCTAGCTTCGTTGGCTTCACCCATTTTCTTCGCGGTAATCCAAAATAGTAACTTGGTATTTATAGCCGCCGGTTGGCAAGCCCCACCAGTGCCCGCTCCTGCCAAGGCTTCAGGCCTACTGCTGCCACCAAGGCTTCCTGCTCCTGCGAAGGCTTCCCCCTCACGTCGAGGCCCACCGCCCTCGCCCATGCTTCCTGTACCTGCGCAGGCTTCCTCCATTTCTTCTGACGCTGTTGGTTCACTTGTAAAAAGCGCCAGGGGGGAAAACCCCGCAATACCTTCGCTTCGCGCAGGCATACTGGATACAAGGCCAGTGAGTCGAAATTTATGTAACCCACTTTCATCAATTCTTCGTCTTTTGGAGCCTTGTCCGGACATACGATACTCCGTTTCACTGTCTTCCGAATCGCCATCACTCTCATCGTAGCTATTTGAACCCCCTCGTTTATGTGTATTTTTAGCAGAGAATGTTTTAATAATGATAGGCTGGGAATATGGGTTATCGAATTTGTCATCTACCCAGCTGCATAAGTCTGTCCATTTAATCTTGAAGGTAGATTCATGACCTCCAGATGATGATAAAGCCTCAATGGAAAGCTCAGCTGCTAATTTTAGGGACATAGATGTTAATACAGCTCTATTTTTAGCTAAAATGGCCAGGGCAATTTGTAGCGAATCAAAGTCCGGTCTAAAGTCCCCACTTTTATGATTAATCAGTATTATTTCCTTATAATCGGCTGAAAAATAAATGTTTCCGGCAGCGAGGCATTTCGCAGTGCTTTGATACTCTCCAGTCATTTGCCAGTGTGCCGGGGTGGTGGCATTGGGGACGCCTTCTAGAGCAAACCACATTACATTGGCGATATCGACTAAATACCGAATACTAAACTCACCTCGTGCTTTAATTTTTTCAATTAACGCTGCTAGGTGGCTGAGTGGATAAATATCATGACTATAATCTATTTTTACAGGTCTTTGATTGAAGTTTATATAATATTTTCTTTCATAGGGTGTAACAAAAATTTCAGAAGGTTTTGGCATACAACTTAACTTAAATACAACAAAACCGACCATTATACACGAAGATATTATAAATGTGTATACATACTGCACATTTTTTTAAATTATTGTAACTCCCCAGGTACTTCAATAGCCTCCTCTCCCGCGTGCGCGTAGCGCATGGGGGAGAGGATTGAGGAGAGGGGGGATTAAATATTGTCGCGAAGCGACCTCATTATTAAAAATAAAGCTTGCAAAAATAAGTAGTTATGATCAAATAACCCCATGAAAAATTACGAAGAAATTATTGAGAAGTTACTGGCTCGGATTACGGAGCTTGAGGCGCTTGTTGCAAAACAGGCGATTGAAATTGCGGAATTAAAGCGACGTTTAAATAAAAACAGCAGCAACAGCTCCAAGTCGCCCTCCAGTGATGGTTTAAAAAAACACCCCGCACGACCTCATTACGAGAAAAAGGGAAAAATAAAACGGGTGGCCAAGCAGGACATAAAGGAATAACACTTGAGCAGGTTTCATGCCCGGACCATATTGTGACATATGAGTTACGTGATTGCCCTGATTGTGGAGAATCGTTATCAAATAAGGCTGTTCAGCGCGTTATTAAAAGACAGGTTTTTGATTTACCCTGCATTCAGCAACTGTTTATGGATATGTACAGCTTACCAATTTCTACTGCATCCATTGCCTCATTTACAGAAAAAGCCTATCAACGCTTAAAAATGAGGTCGCTTCGCGACAATATTTAATCCCCCTCTCCTCAATCCTCTCCCCCATGCGCTACGCGCACGCGGGAGAGGAGGCTATTGGAGTACCTGGGGAGTTACAAATTATTCCATCAAGCCTACCCGGCATAAAGGAGTAAAATCACATTGCTGGCATGTACTTCGCCGTTGCGGTTCGGGTGGGCAGTGGCCTTTTTTAAATTCGCAAGCGAGCTCGGTTAATTGATGTTGCCATCGCTCGCGGTAATCAGCCCACTCTTCATCGGGCTTTAGGGATTTCACATCGTCTAACACCTTATTTTCACTGAACCCACTACAAGCAACACGCCCTCCTTTTAATTGCAGGAAAAGGAGGGCGTTAATCTGCTCATCCAGCAAGGCATAAAGCAACAATTGCGGTGCTTCAGGGCGCTCTTCATTCCATGGGCTAGCAGAAGGGAGGCTACTTTTATAGTCAATCACCCATTTTTTCCCATCGACTTCATCCAAGCGGTCAACCCGCAGGCGAAAATCGATACCGCCCAATTGAATAGTAAAATGCTGCTCTGTCGACTCTACGATAAAAGGCGGGCGTTTTTTCTCCCAGGCTAAAGAGGCCTCTACCAACCGCGTTAAACGTAAAATTTCCACATCGCGTATCAATGAAGAAAAAGAACGCCGCGATTCTTGAATAATAGGCTTTAAAGCCTGTTCAATAGCGTGAGTTATTTCTTCTTGAAGCTTGCCATCGCTAAGGCTTAGCAAATAGTGCTGACTCTTAAGCCGTTGCCATAATAAATCCAAGACGTTATGAATCAGCGAGCCGCGCTCAATGACATCCAAGCCCTCCACGATCATCACCGCTTTCTCAGCGTGCAAGCGGTGCGCTGCAAAAGCGCGAAAAGGGCATTGGGCTTGGTAAGCTAATAGTGCCGTACCTCCTGAGATAGATTCATTCAAGGCAAAAGGCACTAAATAGTCCTCTTGATAAGTCATTAAATGCGTTTCTCTGCGAGATTCATCAATAATTCGTTTGGGCAATTCTTTAAATGGTTTAATCAAAGGACTGGGTAAATTAGGCATATCCTCCATCAACTGTGGGTAGCTAAACACAACATGCTCACATCCGTATTGCAAACGAGCTACTAGTTGCTCAGCCAGTTGCAACTCCCGCTCTGCTGATGCGTGAGGCATTGAGCGTTCACGTTGCAGATGGATGGGAATAAAAGCGGATAAATTCGCCTTTTGAGGAAGACATTGATCCGTAAGGCCACTGACCCAAATGCTATCAAAGGTACAACCCGAGGCTTCTAATAAGCCAAGGATTTGTAAAGAGGTTGTCGCTTTTTGTGTTTGAAAAATGGTGGATTTAGCTAGATGATTTAACGCCGCTAAAGCCTCCTTCTTAGTCATTATTGGACTAATAAGCGCTAATTGCAAAAACTCATCCAATAACATCATCAGCCGCTGAAAGCATTGATAATTAGCGGATTGCAGCGTGTATTCCCCCGGAAAGCCGAGTTCTAAAAGCCGTGTTTTAAAATAATGAACCCATTCCATAGGGGAAGCTTCATGGGGATAATCGGCTATATTTTCTAAACAGGCTGCTAAAAGAGGGGCCGTGGGGCGGGTCGCTTTAATAAAGGTATAAAAAGACAAATTGACATGCTTCAGCAAAGTACTCTTTTGCATGAGTTCGGAGCGTGTAATGAACTCTTGGTGACTGCCTGATAAATAAGGCGAGGTTAGCAGTAATTTAATTTGATGATGATCAAGAGTTGCTTTATCCAAATCGAGCCAATGTAATGCATGAGCAACAATAGGGTATTCAATAAAAGGCTGTCCTAAGGAAATATTAAATGCTTCGCTAGATAAATGCTGCTTAAGCAATCGTTGCAATGGAGTGAATTCTTTTTGCAATTCAGGAATAACAATAGCGATACGTCCTTTCTTTAAGTTTAATTGCTCTTTCGCCCATTCAATCATTTGGCGGTATTCATCTTGCTTATCTTTTGCCGCGTATCGATAAGCTTCGGTATGTTTTTCGCCTAAATCGTAAGCTTCTTGGACACATCCTCTTTGTTGCATGGCATTTTGTAAAGCTTGTTGCTCGGGCGTATAGTCATCAAAACAAGCCCAAATAAGCTTAAAAGGTAGGTCTATGGGGGGTGAGTTTAGAAGATAGCCCACCAATTGTTCTTCAGTTAAGGCATGAAGCTTTTGGAGTTGTTGCTTAAATTCATTGCTAAAGCGTTGAAAATGCTGGGTTTGGGGGGTGAGAGCAAAAGCATCTGACGCGCTATCTATTTGCCAAAGCGCACAACGTCGCCAAGCTTCTTTCACCTCGTTGATGAATCCTGCATTGTAGTCCACAAGGATCTGCTGCCATAAGTAATCTTGTTGAGCCTGACTTAACAAAATAGGATGAGACCGATGAGGATCCTGATGACGTAATTTTTTAAACCAATGTTGCAAGAAGGTTTTATAAGGAAGGCATGTAACTTCACTTATTTTGCTTAAGGGTGTTGTCGTTTTAAAAAAATCCTGAAGTAATTGACTGCTTAAACGATTATTGGGGGTGATAACGATGGCCCCCGCTGCCAGTGCTTCAAATAAAGCTTCCTTATTTTTCGTTTTATTCAATTCAATCATCCGATTCTAAGGAGTGCACCCCTCATCTATCCAAATTTTCTGTAGGTTGGGCCCCGAGGTATCGCCACTTTTTAAACGGTAGCCTGGTTGCTTGCAACCAGGAAAACATGCCATAACTTACATCAACACTTAAAGTCCCTGGTTGCAAGCAACCAGGCTACATTATTTTTTGTTTTATTCAATTCAATCATTCGATTCTAAGGAGTGCAACCCTCATCCATCCAAATTTTCTGTAGGTTGGGCCCCGAGGTATCGCCATTTTTCAAACGGTAGCCTGGTTGCTTGCAACCAGGAAAACATGCCATAACTTGCATCAACACTTAAAGTCCCTGGTTGCAAGCAACCAGGCTACATTATTTTTTGCTTTATTCAATTCAATCATTCGATTCTAAGGAGTGCAACCCTCATCCATCCAAATTTTCTGTAGGTTGGGCCCCGAGGTATCGCCACTTTTTAAACGGTAGCCTGGTTGCTTGCAACCAGGAAAGCATGCCATAACTTGCATCCATTTTAATTATTGCTTATTTTCTTCTTGCTCCGTATTTTCAGCATTAGTAGCGGATGTTAAATCGCGCGGTCCTTTCTTTCGTTGATGAAGGGATTGCACAATATAATACACTAAATAAGCGCGTAAATAGAGGGCTGCAAACCCAGCAACGATAGCAAGCCATAAGCCTGCTAAGATGAAACTATACAGCAAAACAAATAAGTAAATATAGATAAGTTGAGTGAAGGATGCATTCATAAAAAGCGTCGAATGATTTTCCTTCATGAGGTAAAAAAAGCCAGCGGTGTAAATAGGAATAGCGGTAATAACCATTAAAAAAGCCCAGAAAAACACATGCTTAGCATAAGGTGCCTCGCTATGAACAATCCGCTCCCCAAATAAAGCCCCAAAAACCGCAGCGACCACGACCGCTAAGAAAATTTCTTGCGCAATAGGCAATAATTGCTCCACCCCTAAAAGATACAGTACCGTATCAATAAAGATCGTCGCGATAACCGCGAGTAAGCTAAAATACACAGCGGATAAGAGACGAGGATTGGAGATGGTTAATGCTTCATCTTGAGTTTTCATCATAATTCCTTTTAACACTACTTTTGTATAATTTTAGACCAAAAAAAGCACCTTCCACCACCAAAGAGCTTCCTCTTCCTGAAATTTTCACCATTAGGGTTGGCTAATAGATAAATACATTTGATCTATAGTTTAAGTGTAAAATAAATAAACTATAAGGGTTGTATGAATAAAAAAATCACGCTTGACGATTATGAAAAAGATATAGAAGCACATAGTAACGAAACTTCTGAACTAGAGAATTTGCAACGAGAAATGACTTTGGTTAAAGCAGCAGCAAAGCATCTTATGACACGCAAAAAGTCTATTACTATCCGTGTACATGAATTAGATTTGGAAGCTATAAAAATCATAGCATCCAAACATGGCATACCTTATCAAACGTATATAAACATGGTTATTCATCGAGAGGCGAGTGCTTTTTTATGAATTTTCGTTATTGTTTTCGAAAAAATGCTCAATTACTCTCAGAACGAGGTATTGGTTTTGAGGAAATTATCGAAGAAACCCATAATGGGAATTTAATCACCATCAAATTGCATCATAACCGGACTGATTATCCAGGACAAAAAATTATGTATGTCCGGTGTTTGCAGCATGTATATCTTGTACCCTATGTTACCGAACCCGATGGTACTTTAGTTTTAAAGACCCTATTTCCAAGTCGAAAAGCAACAAAAAAATATCTAACACCCTAGGGATGCAAATTTTGACGCCTAGATCGTTGTACATGACAAAAAGTAATTTTGTCCTTCCCGTAGGCGAGAGTATACTAAATAAAAATCATATGACGAGGTAAAGCATGTTTCGAGGAAGCATTGTCGCACTGGTTACACCCCTGCATCGCGATCAAATCGATCAAGGTCATTTACGCGAGTTAGTCGAGTTTCATATTAATTCAGGTACCAGTGCTATCGTTGCTGCAGGTACAACCGGAGAGTCCGGTACTTTATCGCACGAAGAAAAACTGCTAGTTATTCAAACAGTGATTGAAGAAGCCCGTGAGCGAATCCCCGTGATTGCCGGCACTTCAGCCAATGCCACTAAAGATTGTATAGCCTTAACCCGTGATGCCATGGAGTTAGGTGCCCACGCAGCACTTATTATGACGCCGGCTTACATTAAACCCACGCAAGAAGGGTTGTATCAACATTACCATCAAATAGCGCATGAAGTACCTATCCCTATCATTCTTTACAATGTGCCCTCAAGAACGGCTTGTGACATGTTACCCGAAACAGTGGCTAGGCTCGCTAAAATTTCCAATATCGTCGGTATTAAAGAAGCAACAGGGCAGATGACGCGGTTACAACAAATTTTGCGTGATTGTGATGGCCAGCTTGATGTATTTAGCGGTGATGATATCACCTGCGCTGCTTGGATGCTTGCAGGAGCCAAAGGCGTCATTTCAGTTACAGCGAATGCAGCGCCTAAGCTTATGGCCAAGATGTGTGACGCCGCTTTTGATGGCGACAATGCGGCATGTATTCATATACACGAACAATTATTGCCGCTACATCAATTAATGTTTGTTGAAACCAACCCCATTCCGGTAAAATGGGCGGTTAGCCGTTTAGGTTTAATAGGTGATGAAATTCGTATGCCTTTAACGAAATTAAGTAAAGAACATCACCAAAAATTAGAAGCATTAATGCAAACCCTGCAATTAATAGAAGAATAAATGATTTAACGAGGTTTTAAGATTGTGAAAAAATTAGCCATATTAGTGCTATCATCCTTATTAACAGCTTGTTCTGCACAATACACAAGCAATGGAGAGCAACATTATTTGACAAGTAAAAACGGCCTCAATTTAGTGATTCCCCCACCGCTAACCAGCGCTAACATCAGCCATTTTTACGATTTGCCGCCACAAAAGCAACGTGCAGAAATAGGCGTCACTCCACCCTGAACAAGTTATTTCTCACCCCACCCTTGATCTAACCTCAAAGTCGCGAGATGATGGAGGAAAAGATAATTTCCCATTAGAGCTTTACTATGTCGATGAAGGCAAAGGAATTAACGGTTATTCAGGATTTCTCTAAGCGGATTGTAGAAGCCCAGCGTAAAATCCGCATTCTTGATCTCATTAAATGGGATGATTCGATTAAAAAGCAATTCTTTAAAGCCAAAGGTAAAGAATTACCCGCCGTCGATACGGCCTACTATCAAAATAAGCCACTTCCCTTTGATGCCAAGGAAAAAATGGAAGAATTCCGTTTAATCCTTCGTGACGCTCAAAATCAATTAGGCCAATATTCACCCATTACCCGTCTTATTCAACGCCAATGTGACGAATATCGTCAAGCAGTTCATATGCTTGCAACGCGCGGTACCCCCACTTTTTCTGAATTGGCTATGGAGCTTTATGGCAGCCCTAATGATGTTTTCTATAGCGGCGGCCCCCGGTTATCGGAGCTAGGCGCTTTACTGTTTGACGTATTAACCGCGCTTGATGTCCAATTGCAATCCGAGGCTGACGTAAAGCGCCATACGGCTGAAGAAGCGCAAAAAACCCTACAAAAAGCGCTAAGCTCCTTTTTTGATCAGCATCCGGGTCGGGTTACGGTGATGTTGAGTGATGAAATGATTGCTGATGCATCAGCAGGCGCGGATAATATCAAACTAAGCCAGAATGCGATGTTTAGCGATCGCGATCTTAAATATTTAGAAGTGCATGAAGGCTGGGTGCATGTGGGGACCACGTTAAATGGAGCCATGCAACCTTATTGTTTTTTCCTCTCCAAAGGTTCTCCTTCATGCAGCGTGATCCAAGAGGGCTTAGCTGTGATCACCGAGGTCATTAGCTTCTCCTCCTACCCAGGCCGCATCCGCAAAATCACCAATCGCGTGATTGCATTAGACAAGGTCACTAAAGGCGCTAATTTCCTTGATATTTATAATTATTTTCTCGAATGCGGGCTCAGTGAAGAGGATAGCTACAATAACAGTGTCCGCGTCTTTCGCGGCAGTACCCCAACGGGTGGCCCTTTTACCAAAGATTTATCCTACGCCAAAGGGTTTATCCTCATTTATAATTTCATCCGCTTTGCCATAAGCCAGCATCGAATTGACGCCATCCCCTTACTTTTTACCGGTAAACTAGTCTTGGATGATTTACCGCTCTTAAGTGAATTAAGAAAGCAAGACATACTAACCCCACCTGTTTATCTACCCGGGCCTTTCCGCGATCTTTCCGCTTTAAGTGCGTGGATGAGCTTCTCACTTTTTCTCAACAAATTCGACTTAAATGAAATCCAGAAAAACTTTCGGTTTTTACTTGTTTAAAATAGTATGTTCAAAATTAAGCATTACTTAATAATTTATGGTCTATAATTCTCACATAGGTAAGAAATTTAGATTTATTAGCGTGGAAGGGTATAAATTATGACAGTTGCGAATAAAGACTTAGTAGTAAGTGCAATTAATGCAATGCCCGTGGGAGATATTGCTCTATTGCATCAGCTTGCAGGACTACCGCTTACATCTCCCACTCCTACGAGTACTGAACTGACGGCTATTAGAACATTAATCCATAATCATTCGCCTGCTGCGGGAGCTGGTGCAGTAAAGAAATTTGGAAATATTAGTTTTGGCGGGCAGCTCTGGGGAACAAATGTAGCAAATGATAGCGTATTAAATTCGGCCGAGGTCTTGGCGATTCGCGACGCAGCTGTAGCGAGGCGGACTGCACTACGAGACGAGGCAAGTCGGACAATCACAACAGCAATGGGGGCTGCATCGACCCCTGGGCTATTAACAGCATTAGCGGCTGTGGCCGCTGCTACAGGGCCAGCGGACATTCGCACGGCGCTTAATACCCATAAAGCTGTTTTAGGTAATTTAGATATCCCCACAGGTGAAGCACTTATTACTGATGCTCAAACAGATACTATAAAAACCGCAGCACTTCAACGCTATCAAGCATTAAACAATAGCTCAATTACAGACGCGATTACGGCGATTACACTTACAGACACAGCAAAATTAGTACCTCTGGCAACTATTGCTAATGCTGGTGGAGCAGGTGCTCCTCCTGCTGCTGCAGCTGTTAAGGGATTACTTGAAACCCATAGTGCTGCTTTAGGTTTAACCGTAAATTTTACAGGGCCTCCAACCGCTCTCACCGATCTCCAATTAGATGCTATATATGGCCGTATAGTTGCAAAGCAACGTGAGCTGAACCAAGCTAAAATTGAGGGTATAATAAACGGAATAAGTGCACCGGGAACCACAACGGAGCTAGCAGCTTTAGCAGCTGTTGCTAGCGCAGGTACGGACGATGCTACTCGCGACGCCCTTCACGCCCAGCAAGCTACCTTTGGAGTGGACTTTACGGGTCATACGACAGCTGGGGACGAATTTGTTCTTGATAATACACAAGCAACTGCTATAAGAACTGCCGCAGCAGCTAAACAAGCCGCATTACAAGCAACCGCAGCTGCTGCCGCAGCCAAAACTGCTACTACGGTAGCTAAAAACGAGACAGACATTAAAGCTGCTATACCTAGTATTGGCGCTCCCAAATTATTAGAGGCTTTAGCTCAGGTAGCTGACGGTGCAACCGACGATGATACAGCAAAAGCTATTCGCACACAATTAAACACAGATAGAGCTAACCTAGGTGGAGTTGATTTATCAGCAGGATTGGACAATGAAACGCTATTGACCAATCAAGCCGCGAAAGAGATTAGGCTTTTAGCTATTCAACGTCGTAATGAATTATTAATTACTGAAGTTATTAATAAGGCTGGCGATGCCCAAGCTGACATTTTAAAAGCTATTGCCAATGCTCGCGCAGGTAACGTTCGTGACGCGATTAGCAGGGCTGGTATTTTTGGTGTTAATTTAAGTAAACCAACAACGGGAGCTCCTGAGCGTTTGTCAGATTCCCAGGCTCTTGCCATTCAAACATTAGCATTACAACGCTATAACGAATTAAAACTTGCAGAAGCGATTAGAAATACCCAATATCCTAGTTTCCTGGATGAGATCGTAAAGGCAAGTGACGATGCTACTAGGCGCGCTGCTTTGCATGGTAAGGCGCATTTCGGCAACATCAGTATTCAGCCTGCTGCTGCGGCCGCTGGGGCTCCAACCCCACCCCTCCCAACTGATTTATTGTCTAACGAAGCGCTACAAAGATTGCAAGAGCAAGCTAAATTAAGGCAAACGCAACTTAAAACACTACAAACAAGGGCCACTGAATTTTTTATAGAAGAAACGAGCCTTTTGGGTTTTGTCGAAGAGCGAGTCGAGGCTGGAGGCAAGGCGTCGGCTCTGACCTCAGCCGCAGCGGTTGCATCGCGTGTCACGGGTCAAATTTCTAGCCCTGATCCAGCTAAAGTTGTATGCAAGGGTAAAGAATTAAAGCCAGGTGATGTCATAGAAGCAAGGATGCTTTTTGATAAGGCCAGTACTGGTGCTTCAAAAGATATCACAGGCCGATTGGTGCAAGATCATACTGGGAAAGTCAGTGATCTTACGGATCAGGGGGATTTCAGGCACTTAACAGACGATCAAAAAGCGCTCTTGGCCGTTAAGCAAGCTCAAATGCTATTAGTGCAGTATCCAGGTAAAGGGGAGATTATTCTTCGGGGAAGTGATCCAGCACAAGCCGCTAGAGTCTATGCTGCTATATTGTATCTTAAAGAGGCACATCCTAGTCTTAAGGATGTCAAAGTAGTATCCTACGTAACTGATATGCCAACGCCTGGGTATATGACTAGCCGTTATGTCAAGCAACATTTGCCAGAGGCTCATATATCTCGAGGCACCCTTGATGCGGTAAAAACACAGGTGGGGGCGGTTATTACCGGCCGTAAAGAGCGAGAGGCAAAAATAGCGCGATATGAACAGGATATTGCTCAACTGGAGAAAGACTTAAAGCGCAACCCACTAGCTACATATACTCCTCCAGGTCATACTAAATCTTATACTATAGATGAATTAAGGCAACTACTTAAAGATGCACGAGTCCATGAGGATGCTGAGGTTAAGTTAGATACCACCCGAGGCGCTCCCGCCTTTCGTAGAACGCCATAACAAGGACAACATGAATAAATCACAATTAGCGATTGGTGTTTTTGATTCAGGTATGGGAGGATTGACGGTATTACGGGCTTTAAAGTACGTTTTACCGCATGAATCGTTTATCTATTTAGGTGATACCGCGCGCCTTCCTTATGGGACTAAGAGTAAGGATACGGTCAAACAATACGCCGTACAAATGGCGCGATTGCTGGTAGAGCGACGCATCAAGGCCTTAGTCATTGCCTGTAATACGGCAACCACGGCAGCGCTGCCTCATTTACAAGCCATGCTGCCTGATATCCCCGTATTAGGTGTGGTCTCTCCGGGCGCTAGTGCTGCGGTGGCTGCGACTAAAAATCAGCGGATAGCGGTTTTTGCTACCGAAACCACGATAGCCTCTAATGCCTACCAACGCTTAATTACTGAAAAAATCCCCGCGGCAACCATCAGCGCTCGGGCTTGTAGCTTGTTAGTTGCCCTAGCCGAGGAAGGCATGGTCGATAACGCCATTGCCCGCACCACCTTAGCGCATTACCTCACCGAATTGGATGGTGAAGATACCCTTTTATTAGGGTGCACCCACTTTCCAGTCTTTAAACCGTTATTAACTACGCTATTACCCAAGCACGTTTCCGTAGTGGACTCCGCCGACGCTACCGCGGTTGCCTTAAAACAATTATTGCAAAGCAAGCATTTGCTAAACGAGAAAAAATCCCAAGGCATGATCCAATACTTAGTAACAGACTCCATCCAACGCTTTCAAAAAGTAGGCGAGCTATTTTTAAGCCAAGCTTTAGCGGCAAGGGATATTGAATTGGTTGATGTGTAATTGATCTAGTCCTTCGAGAGGCCAGCTAGGCTGGCTCCTCAGGACGAACGGTTCTGGTAAAAATGCCCAAAGCCTGGATTATAGCAAAATGGCTTAAAGGTATAAATTTAAATCATTCCTCCTTCGCAGGCCGGCTCATTAGGTTAATGACGACGGCTTTTGGATTTACGTTTCCTTGTAATAAGGCATGGACTTCGTTACAAATAGGTATGTCAACGTGGTGTTTTTTAGCAAGTGTGCAGACTTGGGCTGCGTTGTACTTGCCTTCGACGACTTGGCCGATGAATTTTTCTGCTTCGTCTAAACCCATACCTTTGCCTAATTGCAATCCATAGCGGCGGTTACGGGATTGATCATCCGTGCAAGTTAAGACTAAATCACCTACACCAGCTAAGCCCATAAATGTTTCTTGTCGGGCCCCTAATTGGAGCCCTAAGCGGCACATTTCGGCAAGGCCGCGGGTGATGAGGGCCGCTTTTGCATTCGCGCCAAAATTTAAACCATCGCTGACACCGCACGCAATCGCTAAGACATTTTTAATAGCGCCTGCAAGTTGTACGCCAATCAGATCGTCGGTTAAGTAAGCCCGAATGTTATCGTGATGTAAAATCCCATGAATAGCTTGTAAATAAGAAGGATGATTACCTGCGATCACCAAGGCGGTCGGTAAAAATTTCGCGACTTCTTTGGCAAAAGAAGGGCCTGAAATAACGGCGATGGGGAAGGTTTTACCCCATTTTTTTGCGACCAATTCACTTAATAAGTCATTGGTAGCCGGATCGATCCCTTTGGTTAGCCACGCTAATCCTTGGGCAGGTTTAGCAAGCTTTGCCAGTAGGGAAGCAAAAGCGTGGGAAGGCGTAGCGATGATGATTTGCTCTGCTTTTTGAGCATCCGCTAGATCCGCTACGGGTGTGATGCTGGCTGGGAAAGGGGTATCCGGTAGATAGTAGGGGTTACAACGCACTTTGCACATTTTTTGAATATGACTGGCATCCCGATCCCATAACAGGACAGGATGACCCTTATTGGCAAGATGAATCGCTACGGCGGTCCCCCAAGAACCTGCGCCTAATATAGCAATCGTAGTCATCATGTAACCTCCTCACGTCGCTCGGAAACGTACCGAGATTGAATCCCCTGTTAGAGATACTGCCATCAAGTTAAGGAAAATATCATCCCGAAAACGCTGCGTCCAATTAGCCTTATGTTTTAATGGGGCATCTGGAGTCAGGCCTTGCAGCAAAGGTAGCCCTCTCTTTACGGATCGGCGCAAATTCAAACAGAGTAGCCCGTAAGGAGCAAAGCGGATTACGGGGTTTCTCAATGAACGATACACTCCTCATATAAAACAACAAAAACAATAACAATGCGCAAACACATTTGCATTGATTGGTCTTTGGAGCGCAATCCCCGTAATCCGCTTTGCTCCTTACGGGCTACGGGCTACGCAATTGTGTTTGAATTTTCGCCGATCCGTCAGAGCCCACTCCTCACGCTTCGCACAGGAGAGGGGGATTTTTCTCAGGCTACTTTCTTCTCAATTTAAAGCCGTATTCTCTTTCGATGATTTTTGTTTTTCTTCTAATTGCTGCATATACAATGCATCAAAATTAATGGGCGCAAGTATCAATTGCGGGAAGCTTCCACGACTGACTTCGGTGGTGATGGCTTCACGCGCATAAGGGAATAGTAGACTAGGGCAGAAGCTGCCTAATAAATGTTCTAATTGGGGGGCTCCGGCGCCTTTGATAGTAAAAATACCTGCTTGCTGGACTTCCGCTAAAAAGGCCGTAGCGTTTTGATTTTTAACGGTTGCGGTTACGGTTAAAGATACTTCGTAAACCCCATCGTCTAATTGTTGATGCTGCGTATTTAAATCAACAGTTAATTCAGGTTCCCAGCGCTGTTGGAAAATGGCAGGGGTATTGGTGGTTTCGAATGATAAATTTTTGATGTAAATACGCTGAATCATAAATTGCGCTTCAGCGGGGGCTTGTTGGTTTTCTTCTTTAACTGCTTTTGTCATGTTATTTATTCCCGTTAAATGTTAACGTCAATCACCCTTACGGCTTCTTAACCAAGGGTAATCCTGCTTCTTGCCAGGCACTAATGCCACCTGCTAATACCATTACTTCAGTGAATCCTTGCGCCTTTAATGTTGGAGCTAGATTCGCCGCTTGCATGCCGCGAGTGCAGACGAGGATCAATGGTTTATTTTTATATTTTTCCATACGTTTTTGGGTAAAATCATCGGCTGCAGCACGTACTGAATCAATAATATGCGCTTTACGAAAGGCTTCTTGCTCACGTATATCGATGATGACCGCATTTTCGCGATTGATCATATGAACCGCTTGAGCCGGGGTAAGTGTTTTGCCGCGTTTTTTCTGCGAGTTGAGCTCATTAATAAAAATGAGCGCAAGAATGATCGCTAAGGCTAACCAAAGACTCCAATGATGTATAATAAATTGACCTAATTGTTGCATAAAAAACCTAGAACGATATGATTAGTGCCAAATTATCGCGGTATTAGCAAGATAACGCAAGCTTAGTAGTTTATTAAGGGTGCAACTCTCGTATAGCCAAATTTTTCGTAGGTTGGGCCTTGGCCCAACAAGAACGATTGGAAGGGCAGATAGATCCAAATGACAATTGGCATAAAGCCAAAGCCATGGCTACGTTCTGCTCCGGCGACTTGTTCGGGACTGCTCGCGGCATCCCTACACCCCGTGGACAAGCCACGTGGCGTAGGCTTAAGGACAACAGACTACTAAGGCTCGATAGGATAACCTGCATTTCTCCAAGCCGTAATGCCCCCGTCTATAGAATAAACCGATGTATACCCTATAGATAACAAAGCAGCTGCCGCATGCATAGAGCGTACACCGCCTTTGCAATGGAGGTAGATAGGTTGGTTGTGATCGGGCACAATCTGTTCAATCTGGGCGGCCACTAAATCTTTGGGAATATGTACAGCTCGGGGAATATGTTGCTCTTGCCATTCGTCATCTTCTCGAACGTCAATGATACAAAGATTGGGATCAATTTCTCGCCGTTTGTGTAATTCGTGTACATCAATGGTATTTATTTTAAGCTCGTTCATAACGTGTCTCTCTTATGGTTGGTCGAGTGATGGTTGAATGATGGATAAACCAATAAATAGCCGCAGTAATAACCCCGCCAATCAAGGTGGCAAAGGCCCACGTCGCCGCAGAAACCAATGCTGGGCGCTGGGAAAGTTTGTACAAATTACCCGCATCTCGTGCCACCGCTCCTGCAAAAATCACATGAATAAGGGCATTAATGAAGAGTAAGAGATAATAAAATGTCTGAATTTGATTACCATACTGTTGCGCTAACTCCGCTAGCATAGACGTATCCTTAATTGATTTTAGGCAGGGCAATCGCATCTTATGATTATAAAACAACAGTCTGCCGTCTTTGCGAGCGAAGCGAAGCAATCCAGTGCAGATC
The DNA here is from genome assembly GCA_020050595.1 of Legionellales bacterium. Taxonomy (GTDB): domain Bacteria; phylum Pseudomonadota; class Gammaproteobacteria; order Legionellales; family Legionellaceae. The sequence goes on along the minus strand of JAGVKL010000024.1, from coordinate 22,525 downwards.
TTCAAACGTAAATTAATCTGGATTGCTTCGCTTCGCTCGCAAAGACGGCTTATTGTCTAATTTTTTCATATCATGCGGCTGCCCTGGATTTTAGCAAGATAATATCAGTTATCCTCAAAGACTGTAATAATAGGGTGCGATTTTAAGGGTAAAAATCTTATAACTGTGCTTAAAATCGTACCCGTAATAATAATTTTATTCTCCGTTCATCTGCGGTAACATCAAAAAGACAAATAATGATGAGATAGTTGATGCGATTAATAGATTTTCCTGTTCCTAATTTAACTACAGCGCATTCTGGGCCGCTTTTTCCTGTGGAAGAAGTTATTTTAAATAAAATTGCGACGATTGAAGCCTGGTTTCGTAAGCAATGGCAAACGACTCCCGCGCCGATTACTTCTTCAGTTGATTTACGCCATGCTGGCTTTAAAGTAGCGCCAGTGGATACTAATTTATTCCCGGCGGGTTTTAATAATTTAAATCCTGAGTTTATGCCGTTGTGTATTCAAGCGGCACAATCAACGCTGGGAGGTAGTTTTTCAAGTTGTTTAAAGATATTGATCCTGCCGGAAAGCCATACTCGTAACCCATTTTATATACAAAGCCTAAATGTCTTAAGGGATATTTTCGTTAAAGCCGGCTTTATTGTTCGTATTGGTAGCTTAGATCAAGCAATTACGTCTCCTACAGAGCTTATCACAGAGCAAGGTGAAGTCGTGGTGGTGGAGCCTTTAAAGCGCGTAGGTACCAAGGTTCAATTAGATAATTTTGAACCTTGTTTATTATTACTAAACAATGACCTATCGACCGGTGTGCCCGATATTTTACAAGGTGTGGAGCAACGTATTCGCCCCACGACAAAGCTTGGTTGGGCATCTCGCCTTAAATCCAGCCATTTCCAATTTTTTCATGAGGTAGCAGAAGAGTTTGCTGCGTTAGTGGGTATTGATGCTTGGTTAATTAATCCGATGTTTAGAGCCATAGAAAACGTGGATTTTATGGCGCAAAAAGGCGTTGATGTGATTGCCGAAGAAGTGGATAGCTTATTAACGGCTATTAAACAAAAATACGAACATTACGGCATTAAGGAAAAACCCTTTGTGGCTGTCAAAGCGGATAACGGCACTTATGGGATGAGCGTCATGATGGTGCACGAAGGAGCGCAATTATTACAGCTTAACCGTAAGCAGCGTACAAAAATGTCGTCGAGCAAAGGTAGTCAAAAAGTCACCAAAGTGATGATTCAAGAGGGGGTTTACAGCTTTGAAACCATGCCGAATGGGGCAGTTGCTGAGCCTGTGGTCTATATGATAGGCCAATTTGTAGTGGGGGGCTTTTATCGCGTTCATCAAGCTAGAGGTACGGATGATAATCTCAATGCGCCAGGCATGCATTTTGAGCCTTTGGCATTTGCAAAGGCGTGTAACATGCCCTGTGAAGAGTTAAAAGTAGGCGATTCGTCCAATCGATTTTACGCTTATGGAGTGATAGCGCGTCTTGCAGCGCTAGCTGCAGCGCGTGAAATTGCAGCGATTGGCGGAGAGTAAGTCATGACAGGATTATAGCCCTATAGGAGATAGCATGAAGCTTGCAATTTTAATGGACCCCTTGCCTACCATCAAAGCTTATAAAGATTCTACAGTGGCCATGATTCAAAGTGCTAATAAACTAGGCTGGTCTTGTGTTTATTTTACCTTAAATGACTTATTTTGCCGCGAAGGGCAGGCTTTTGCCAATGTTACTCAAATTATAGTAACCGATGAAAAAAAAGCTGATTGGGCGAAAGTAACGCCTTTGGGCGAACAGCCGCTGACGGCTTTTGATATGATTCTAATGCGAAAAGATCCCCCCTTCGACATGGAATATATTTATGCAACCTATGCTCTAGAGCTTGCAGAAAAAGAGGGGGTATTGATTGCTAATAAGCCGCAGAGTTTACGCGATGCGAATGAGAAATTTTTCACGTTAAATTTCCCTCAATGTTGCCCTATTACCTTAGTTAGTCGCGATATTCATCAGTTACGCACGTTCTGGCAAGCGCATAAAAATGTGATTTTTAAACCCTTAGAGGGGATGGGGGGGCGCTCGGTTTTTCATGTGAATGATGATGCGCGTAATTTATCAGTGATTTTAGAAGTATTAACCCACGGGCAAACGGTAAGCATCATGGCTCAAAAGTATATCCCCGAAATTAGTACATTAGGCGATAAACGCATTTTATTGATCAATGGCGAGCCAATTCCCTTTGCTTTAGCACGTATTCCAGCGCCTGGTGAATTACGGGGAAATCTAGCAGCAGGGGCGGAGGGCAAGGTGGTGCCCCTAACTTCGCGCGACCGATGGATTTGTGCCGAAATAGCCCCGACGTTAAAAGCAAAGGGTTTATACTTCGTGGGCATTGATGTCATTGGCGATTATCTCACCGAGATTAATGTCACAAGCCCCACCTGCATCCGCGAAATTGCCGCGGAAACAAAGCTTGATATTGCGGGAGATTATTTGAGGTGTCTCGCTTCGCTACGTCTAGGGGGGTGACCCCGGATAATCCGTTCGGGATCTGATTCATCCCCATGAATTTGATTAAAACTATTGCAGTCAGAAGGCCTTAATGATCAAATAGGCTTTTTGAGTGGGAAAGCGATGTTTTCTGATAGGCTTCGGTGCCTCTTTATCGGTGCTTGCCGCAAGGGTGATGCTAGTTGGGGGATTTTCTTATGGGACTCGATGCTAACCGATGCAGATAAAACGAGCCTTTCTAGCCCTGGTTCAGAAGCCTTTTATTTAGCGGTGGAAGCAGGAAGCATCGAGTTAGTGCGCAAACTATTGGACCGCTCTTTGGATAAATTTGGCCTGCTAATGAGCACTCGACCCCATCTTGCCGATTTAACTCAAGCGGAAGCCTTCTCCTTAGCCGCTTATGCAGGCGATGTGGATATGTTCCATTTGCTAATCTCTTATGTTTCGCCCAGTCAAAAAATAGGGCTTCTCAATGCAGTGGGCTCGCTAATACTTTATTTGGCGTTAGAGCAAAAACACGCGCCTTTTTTCGAGGCGCTTATCGCTTATTGCCGAGCTGAGCCTGCCGCTTCAGAATTGCTACAGCATATGGTTAGGCATAATGATTACGCTTCATTACTCTACACGGCTAAGCGCAGTCCGGCTGATGTGTTCGTTAAAATCTTATTTTTTCCCAAGGTATTGGCGTATGCTGAAGAGCGTTATCATGAATATAGGATTTTAGTCTGACACTATGTGAATCAAAGACTTGGATCACTGCGTATGGAGCAGGCAAGATTTGCCGATACGAGTCAAATCAGCAGGTTATTCGTAATGACGCCTTAAGTGGACGTCATTACGAGAGCGCTTACTTACGTGCCACCAGCCAAGTCAGCCTAGGCTTGCTGGTCGTTGATGGGCTGATGGCATTGCTTTTTTGGCGTCGCCTTGAGCAGTGGTTAATGGGAATTGTGAGGGTTTGCCGTTAGCCGGCGTTTCTGACAATACACTATCGTCATCTTCATCACCGACATAAAGCGAGCCATCGTCTTGCTCGCCGGTGATGAGGTAATTTCTATGTTGCAAATAGGCATCGCGAATGAAAGCATATTTATCCAAGCCTTCATCTAAAATGCGATCCGTTTCAAGCATTTGCGAGCGTAAGTCCACGTAACGTAAAGCTAAAATACTGTAAATGGCTGCATCCGATTTGATGTAAGGGTAGGGCGTGAAGAGCACATAATCAAACATCATTCCCATGCCATCACGAATGGTACTAGGCCCCATGAGGGGAATAACAATATAAGGGGATTTTTTATCGCCCCATTTAGCAAATGTTAAGCCGAGATCATTGCTATGAGGCGGTAGGTCAAAACGGCTTGCTACATCAAAAATACCTGCTATACCAAACGTAGAGTTCGCAATAAAGCGCCAAGTATCTTTAAGTGCATAAGTCCACTCAGCTTGCAGCAAATCGTTGGCAACGGTGGGTAACTCATTCACATTATTATAAACATTATTAATGCCTGCACGGATAAACCGCGGCAATATAGCTTTATAAGCCTTAGCCGCAGGCCTTAAAGCAAACCTATCGATGCCCATGTTAAGCTTATGGATCTTGCGGTTAATCGATTCATAGGGGTCATCAGGATTAGGCCCTTTGGCAACACAGGACATCAAAAATAGGCTGCTGGCTAAAGCAGTAAGTCGAGTGATTAAGCGCATAGTTACTTTGTTTATAGGATTTAAACTTCATGTTACACGAGATTTTATAGCTTGGAAACTTACCCCAGGTGAAAAAGATTATAAATGAAAGCAACAAACAAGCCACCCCGAACCGCGACCATCAGGTCACTCCGCCCCGTGACCATCAGGCCACTCCGAACCGCGACCATCAGGCCACTCCGAACCGCGACCGTCAGGGAGCGGAAAAGTCACCCCGAACCACAACCATCAGGGAGCGGAAAAGCTCAAGCCGCCGCACGTAGAGTACTCCTATTATCGTACGAAGCCACGTGGATTTGCCGCCTCAATGACCTTTTCAAGACTTCTTGTTTGAGAAGTCATTGGCGGGAAAAGACAATAACGTCGTTGGCTTAAAGCTTGACGTAGCCCGCTAGTAGGTTCAGCTATAACCTCTTTTATAGCGGTATCCATGTCAGTGGGACCTGATTTTCTAATGGCATCTATAGCAGCTAATATCGCTTCTCGCTTAGAGTTGGCATTAAATCTCATGGATTGTAGCTGTTGATATATCACTTTTTCGAGTGGTGAACCTTGTTTTAATGCATTCATTGCCCCATCGATTAATTTTTGTCTCCGAGCTTTCAGTGCAGGAAAATGCTTTGAAGATTGTTTTAAAATTTCCAATTTTGCTTCCAAACCATAACCAGAAATTGAATCTAAAATTTGAGCTTTGTCAACGTCTGGGGCTCGTAAGGCAATCGTAATGGCATCGAGCTCGTGCCAAGTCCCAACAAATGCGCTTTTAGCGGTACCTATTTTTTTTTGTGTTTCGACTCCCAAAGGTGTAAGGCACTTTAAGAGTTCCGGAAGGGCTGTCGGTTGGCAAATTGCAGCTATTAATAAGGCATTTTTCCCATGCGCATCTTTTGCAGCCAAGATAGTTCTTTGTTTCTCAGGGTCAAAGGTTTTTATGAGACTGAGGAGCTCTGAATATGTCCCTGATCTATAGAGGGATATCATCAGAGCATTCTTATCCATATTATTTTTTGTAGTTAGAATGTTTTCTTGTGTTTCAATATCAAAGGTTTTTATAAAATCTAAAAATTGAGAAAATCCTATGGATTTTGAGGAACCCACAAATAACATCAGAGCATTGTCCCACATACAATCTCTTGCAGTTAAGATGGCTTTTTGTGTTTCAACATCAAACGTTTTAATAAACTCTATGAGAGGAGGAAGGGCTGTGGCGTCGGCGGAGGCAGCCATCATTAGGGCGTTCTGGCCTTCCCTATTTTTTGCAGTCAACATGGCTTTTTGTGTTTCAATATCAAAGGTTCTAACGACATCTAAGAGGGGAGGAATTGCTGTGGGTTGCCTATGTGCGGCGATCGTTAGCACATTGTTACCATTACGATCTGTCGCAGTCAATATAGCTTTTTGTGTTTCAATATCAAATGTTTTAATAAACTCTAAGAGAGGAGTAAGGGCTGCGATGTTGCCGGAGGTTACTTTCATTAAGGCATTGTTACCTTCCCCATTTTTTGCAGCCAACATAGTTTTTTGTGTTTCAATATCAAAGGTTCTAATGACATCTAAGAGGTAAGGGATTGCTGTGGGTCGCCTATGTGCGGCGATCGCTAGCACACTGTTACCATTAGGATCTGTCGCAGTCAACATAGCTTTTTGTTTTTCGATATCAAGCTGTTTAATAAGATCTATGAGTACAGGAAATGCCACGGGGTTGGTATATGTAGCTATTATTAGAGGCTGGTTACCGAGCATATCTGTCATCGTCAAGATAGCTTCTTGTGTTTCAAGATCAAAGGTTTTAATAAAATTTAAAAGATGAATAGCTGCTAGAGGTTTCTTATGTAAAGCTTTTATCAGTGCGTTCTCACCCTGATTAGTTTTCGCAGTCAGGATAGCTTTTTGTGTTTCAACATCAAAGGTTTTAATAAAATCTAAGAGATGACTAGTTATTTCAGGTTGAAAATACGCAGCTATCATCAGCGCACTGCAACCATCTTCTTCAGATTGCGTAGCCAAGATAGCTTTTTGTGTTTCAACATCAAAGGTTTTAATAAGCTCTAAGAGCTGGTCGATGGTCTCAGGTTCTTTCTCTGCAGCAAATATCAGAGCATTGTTACCATAGGTGTTTTTCTCAGCTAACATAGCTTTTTGTGTTTCTATATCAAAGGTTTTAATGAAAGCTAAGAGATGAGGGAGGGACGGGGGTTGGTTACGCGTTGCTAATATCAGAACATTGCTACCCTCTTTATCTTTCGCCCTCAAGATAGCTTTTTGAGTTTCATCATCAAACGTTTTAATCAGAGTTAAGAGATGAGGAAGCGCGGCGGGCTTTTTATTCACAGCGACCATTAGAGCACTGTCACCATTAATATTTTTCTCAGCAAAAAGCCTTCTTTGCATACTAGGCTCAAGCGATTTCATAAAATCTATAATTTTAGGCGCAGCTTCAGGCTGATGTTCTAGCGTTAAATTGAGAGCGTGCAATAATAAAGAAATGGCTTTAGGCGTTGATTGGTACAAATCTTTTACGAGGTACATAAGTCGAATGGAAAGTTCTGTACTATGGAAGGCACTTAATAATAAAAGGTTTTCTAATGCAAGAGATGGTTTTGAAAAAAGCGCTTTAAGTTGCTGATCGGATAAATTCTCATAGATAACCAGTAAGGTTTTTTGATCACCCAATTTAATAGTGCTAATTAAATTTAAATTTTTTCTATTTTTAAGCCATGTTTCGGCCGCTATCTGAAGATACTGTTTTTTAAGCGTTGAATCATCAGAGAAAAATGTCTGGATGAGTTGGGTATAGCGGAGTAATTCTTCGATGTTCATCCCTGACGCTTGTTCAGCCAATGCAGCAGCCATAATCTTTCGCTGCTCAAAGGATTTGATAATCTGAGGGTACTTAATGAAATCGAAAGCATAAAGGAGTTTTCTATAACGAGGTTCTTTTAATAGAGAAGCTAAGCTGGTTTGCTCGGTATGATATAATGCGTGGAATAAATTTACTTCTTCTTTTGAGAGGGTAATATATCTTTCGTTTTTTAATTTTTCCCAAAGACAAGCTTGTATAAAGGCCCAGTTAATGTCTATTTGAACATCACAACACATAGACTCATTTGCTTCCCATATAAAGAACTGCCGCTCGGTGTAAGATGAGCCGAGAATGGTATTTAAAAACTCGACCATCCGGTCAATTTGGCCCCGGTTATAGGGCGCGTCAATGGTTTTTTTTCCCTGGTAATCAAAATAGCTCCTAAGCTCACCTTCAATATTGACTTGTAAATCATTTAAGATGCTGAGAGCGGTATATTTTTCAGCAAATGTTTTTTGTAATACGCGTAATTGTTCTGGGTTAATAAATCCTGAATACACATCTTGACGATTAATGGGCCGAACACCGTAACCCAAGGTGGCTGCTGCGGAGAAAAAGCTATTGTGGCGGTGAACGTCACCGGTATAACTTCTTGCTATACTTTCTACAATACTTTGTCTTACACGCTCAAGGATGGCATCAATACTTCGGGGCCGCACAAGACCTAATATAATACTGTTTACGCGATTATGAAAACCTGGCGTACAAAAGCCCACGCCTTCAATTAATTTATCTGCAATAAGGCGCTTTTCATCGACAAGAACTTCAGTTTTTTGGAGGTGGATAAAGACTATTCGTAATGATTCAATCAATCCAGCTTTGTAAGTATAAGTACCTTGAGGGCCGACAAATCTATCTAAGTAGCGTTTAATTTCCTCCTTGGTTAGGTTAGAAAAAGAGGAAAGAAGGGCGGCAAGCTCGTCCACGTTTAATGGTGTATCAGCTATCACGGGTTGAGGTGTTACCGTATAGCATTTGTTAGGATTGATATGAGGCATAGTCTATCATCATTTAAGTCTTAATTTTGAACAATGATACTATAAATTTTACTAAAATACAAAAGCCTACTGAGGCCACTTACGCACATAAACCCCGAACCCCAACCGCCAGGCCACCCTGACGTCAGGCCACCCCGACGTCAGGCCACCCCGAACCGCAACCATCAGGCCACTCCGAACCGCGACCGTCAGGCCACTCCGAACCGCGACCGTCAGGCCACTCCGAACCGCGACCGTCAGGCCGCTCCGAACCGCGACCGTCAGGCCGCTCCGAACCGCGACCGTCAGGCCGCTCCGAACCGCGACCGTCAGGGAGCGGAAAAGTTAAATATCCACGTTACCCCTACTTCTTTCCATAGATACCAGGTGCTACCACAAAGCACCGCACAAAATGCAATAAAAATGAGATTGATCAATGGTATTTTTTCTTCGATCTAAATGTTGATCATCCTAAATATTTAAAATGGCGATGAATATGGGTCTCCGTCGCGATTATTTAGCACAAAAAGTGGTAATAGATTAGCAAGTTATGCATCTATCAGGCGGCCTCAGGGACTTTTCCGCTCCCTGACGGTCGCGGTTCGGAGTGGCCTGACGGTTGGGGTTCGGGGTAACTTTTCCGCTCCCTGACGGTCGCGGTTCGGATCTGTTCCCTGATGGTTGGGGCTCTCACGAAGCTTCTAACCCTAATTTTAAAATTTCCTTACTGGCTTGGATTAATGCGTCGATAATCCCTGCTTCGCGGTCGGAGTGGCCGGCATCTCTGATAATCGAAAGATGGGAGGCGGGTAGGGCTTGCTGTAAAGACCAGGCTCCTTCTAAAGGACATACCATGTCGTAGCGGCCGTGAACGAGATAGCAAGGGATATGGCGAATTTTATGCGCCTGATTAAGAATTTGATTTTCTTCAATAAAATAATGGTGTTTGATGTAATACGATTCTAAGGTTGCTAACCCTAAGGCAAAGCGGGCATCACTGTATTGATCAATTACATTAAGATGGGGCTGTAGGCTGCTGCACCGAGCTTGCCAAAGCGCCCAATTTTTTGCAGCGGCCATTCTTGCTAATTCATTTTCTCCTTGGAGACAACGATAATAATAAGCGGGTATATCATCTAATTCATTGGCCGCGATATTGTTAGTAAATTCATGCCAATAATCGGGATAAATATGGCTGGCCCCGCGTTTGTAAAACCAATCAATATCTTGTTTTCTACCTAAATAGACTTGGTGAAGCAGTAATGCATTCACATGATGAGGAAACATCTCAGCATAAATAAGCGCTAACAAAGCCCCCCACCCGCCGCCAAAAAGGACAACGTGTTTGAGCGCTAGGAAGTCTCGAATCGCTTCGATATCATCTAATAAATCTTGCGTGGAATTATGCTCTAAGTGAGTATGTGGTGTAGAGCGACCGCAGCCTCGTTGATCAAAAATAATAATACGGTAATATTCAGGATCAAAAAAACGGCGTAATTGCGTATCCCCACCGGCTCCGGGGCCTGGGTGAAGTACGATAACCGGCGTGCCTTTAGGATTGCCGACTTCTTCTAGGTAAAGGACATGAGGTTTATCCACGGCAAGTTCATGGCAAGCGTAGGGTTTAATGGACGGATAAAGGATATGCATTTTTTCTCGCCTTGATAATATACCTAAGCATAGTCCAAAAATTGAAAATGGAGGATCAACCTAGAAAAAACAGTAGCCCTCTATTACGACTGCCTACTGTACTGATTTTGCAAGAGTTTATCTCATTTTTTTGACTCACCATAGTGGTGACTATGCCTTCGCCAAAAAAATGAGATAAACTCTTGCAAAATCACCGCATTAGTCAGTCTCACTACGAGGGCTACTGCTTTTTCTAGGTTGATGCGTTAATTATTTTTTTGGAATCGTTATGACAAATGTAGCATGGTTAGAAGGATTGAATGAGCGACAAAAAAATGCGGTGACAGCGCCATTCGGGAATACGTTGGTCTTAGCCGGTGCTGGCAGTGGTAAAACGCGAGTTTTGGTGAGTCGTATGGCATGGTTGGTTGAGGTTGAAGGGATTTCTCCTCACGGTATTTTAGCAGTGACGTTTACCAATAAAGCCGCTTTAGAAATGAAGTCTCGATTGGGGCATTTGCTTCATTGTCCCTTACAAGGACTATGGGTAGGTACGTTCCATGGCTTGTGCCACCGACTTTTACGGCGCCATTATAAAGAAGCCAAGCTTAGAGAACAATTTCACATTTTAGACAGTGATGATCAAGCCCGCCTACTTAAGCGAGTCATTGCATCACTTAACTTAGATAGTGAGCAATGGCCGGTAAAACAATCGCAAGGCTTTATTAACGGTAAAAAAGATGAAGGCTTGCGCCCGCATCATCTTCAAATTCCGCCTTTTGGTCCGGGACGGACGTTAATAGAAATTTATAAAGCCTACGAAGAAGCCTGTCAGATCGCAGGAGTGATTGATTTTGCAGAAATTTTATTGCGGGCGCATGAGTTATTACGCGATAACCCTGAGTTATTAAAGCATTATCAGGAGCAGTTTCAAGCCATTTTAGTGGATGAGTTTCAAGATACCAATACCATTCAATATGCATGGCTTCGCCTATTAGCAGCACAGGGCGCTGCCGTCATGGCCGTGGGGGATGATGATCAATCTATTTACGGGTGGCGTGGCGCTAAAGTGGAGAATATTCAGCGATTTACTAAGGATTTTGCAAATACAGAAGTGATTCGGTTAGAGCAAAATTACCGCTCCACTAGCACTATCCTTAAGGCCGCTAATGCCTTAATTACCCATAATCGTTCGCGCATGGGGAAAGATTTGTGGACCGATGGTGATGTAGGTGAAAAGATAGTGGTTTATAGCGCTTTCAATGAATTGGATGAGGCGCGCTTTGTTAGTGAACGTATTGCAGCAGAAATCCATAAAGGTGGCTCGGCGGATAATATCGCTATTTTATACCGTTCAAACGCGCAATCGCGGGTGTTAGAAGAGGCTTTATTAAGAGCGGGTATTGCCTACCGTATATACGGGGGCGTGCGCTTTTTTGAGCGGGCAGAAATTAAAGATACCTTGGCTTATCTTCGTCTTTTAGTCAATGTCCATGATGATTCAGCTTTTGAGCGGGTGGTTAATTTCCCCACGCGAGGGATTGGGGAAAAAACCATTGATGACATAAGAGTGCTTGCCAAGACAGAAGCGATTTCTTTATGGCAAGCGGCGAATCAAGCGTTGCATTCTGGGGAATTTCCCCAGCGTGCGGCCGGGGCTTTAGCTAAATTTATTGAATTAATTGAGCAATTAAAAAGCCAAACCGCTCATCTTGAGCTGGACGAACAAATCAGTGTGGTGATTCAGCTAAGTGGGTTATACGCGCATTTTGCCAAGGAAAAAGGGGATAAAGCGGAATCGCGAGTTGAAAACTTACAAGAGTTAATTAATGCAGCGAAACAATTTCGCTATGACCAAGGACAAGATGAAGAGGAAGAGCTTGTGCCTTTAGTGGCCTTTTTAGCCCATGCTTCATTGGAAGCAGGAGAAATGCAGGCCAATGAGTACGAACAATATGTACACATGATGACGCTTCATGCGGCGAAAGGGCTAGAATTTCCTGTGGTTTTTATGGTGGGGATGGAAGAAGGCGTATTTCCTGGAAGGCAATCCTTGGAAGAGCCTGGTCGTCTTGAGGAAGAGCGGCGGCTTTGCTACGTAGGTATGACGCGTGCGATGGAAAAGTTAATCATTTCGTATGCAGAAATACGACGGCAATATGGTCGTGAAGAGTACCATCGCGCTTCACGATTTTTAAATGAATTGCCGCAAGATTTGGTCGATGAAGTGCGGGTAAAAGCGCGTTTTCAAGCACCCGTTAGCCGATCGACTATGCCTACGATGGAGCATGAAACAGGGTTAAGTCTAGGACAGGCGGTCAATCATTCTAAATTTGGCTCGGGGATTATTTTAGCGGTAGAAGGAAGCGGGGCGCATACCAGGGTACAAGTAAAATTTAAGGAGCATGGCAGTAAGTGGCTGGTGTTGGCTTATGCAAATTTAATTATTGAAGTGTGAACACTTATCTTTGGTAGGGCCTGCAAAACATGGGGGGAGTTTTCCGCTCCCTGACGGTCGCGGTTCGGACTTCTGGTGGTCGCGGTTCGGACTTCTGGTGGTCGTGGTTCGGGGATTGGGGGGACTTCTCCGCTCCCTGACGGTCGCGGTTCGGACTTCTGGTGGTCGTGGTTCGGACTTCTGGCGGTCGTGGTTCGGGGATTGGGGGACTTCTCCGCTCCCTGACGGTCGTGGTTCGGACTCCTGCGGTTGTGGTTCGAGATATCCCTTGAATTTAACTGCTACTGATGCTAGGGTTCGGGTGACGAAAAGTAATGTTTATAATATTTCATAAGGGGAAAGGTGTGAAATTAACAAATTTATTAGTAATAAGCGCATTAGCAACGGCGATGACATCGCCAGCCATTATGGCAGCTAATACGATGTCACCTGAGCAGCAAAAGGAAGTGGAAAAAGTAGTTCATGACTATTTGGTCAATAACCCAGAAGTATTGGTGGAAGCGTCTCAAGCATTGCAGCAAAAACAACAACAAACCATGCAGCAGCAGGCTAAAGCAGCTATTTTGGAAAACGCAAATCAGCTATTTGACGGTAAAACAGCGGTAAGCGGTAACCCTAAAGGTAAAGTGACTTTAGTAGAGTTTTTCGATTATCAATGCATTCACTGCAAAAAAATGGCACCTACGATCGGTGAACTGATTAAAAAAGATAGTAATTTGCGTGTGGTTTATAAAGAATTCCCTATTTTTGGCAAGAGCTCAGAAACGGCTTCCAAAGCTGCTTTAGCAGCAGGCATGCAGGGTAAATATCAACAAATGCATGACGCTTTATTTAAGGCTGACAAACGCCTAGACAACCAAGTGATCATGGATACTGCAAAATCCATTGGTTTGAACATGCAAAAATTTGAACAAGACATGGGAAGCCAGGAAGTGCTTAATCAATTACAAGCGAACCGCGAATTAGCAGAAAAGATGCATTTAATGGGTACTCCTGCTTTTGTAGTGGCGTCAACACCTGCAGGTCAGTTTAATGCGAAGAGTGAGCCTGCATTTATCCCAGGGGCTGCTAGTGTCGATGTATTGCAAGAGTTAATTAAGAAAGCTTCCAATAGCTAATTAAAATGAATCGACCCAGCACTTTTCAAGATATTATTCTAACCCTTCAGCAATTTTGGGCAGCTCAAGGTTGTGTCTTATTGCAGCCTTTGGATATGGAGGTAGGTGCTGGGACATTTCACCCTGCTACTTTTTTACGCGCCGTAGGTCCTGAGCCGTGGTCAGCTGCCTACGTGCAGCCTTCTAGGCGTCCTACGGATGGGCGTTATGGCGAAAATCCTAATCGCGGCCAGCATTATTATCAGTTTCAAGTCGTGCTTAAGCCTTCACCCATTGATATTCAAGAAAAATACCTTGATTCACTAAGCGCTTTAGGGATTGACCCATTGGTCGATGATATTCGTTTTGTGGAAGACAATTGGGAATCGCCGACGTTAGGTGCTTGGGGGTTAGGGTGGGAAGTTTGGCAAAACGGTATGGAAATTTCGCAATTCACTTATTTTCAGCAAGTAGGCGGCTTATCTTGTAAGCCGGTAACTGGTGAATTAACTTACGGGCTCGAACGTCTTGCCATGTATATCTTAAATGTTGATAACATGTTTAAACTTCCTTGGAGTAAAACAGCCAATGGAATAGTGACTTATGGCGATGTTTTTCATCAAAATGAAGTAGAAATGTCAGCGTATAATTTTGAGCATGCTGATGTGGAAGCATTATTTCATCAATTTAATTATTTTGAAGCACAAGCGCAAAAACTAGTTGATCTTCACTTGCCTCTACCTGCGTATGAAATGGTTATTAAGGCATCGCATGCATTTAATTTATTAGACGCTCGTCATGCTATATCGGTAACCGAGCGGCAGCGCTACATATTGCGTGTTCGACAATTATCTATGGCTGTTGCAAAAGCGTATTATGACGCTCGTGAAGCGCTTGGTTTTCCTATGCTTAAACCTTCTTTGAGAATGTAAGATGGTCAATGATTTATTATTTGAACTAGGTACAGAAGAACTACCTTCTGGTGTAGTTTGGCCCCTAGTCGATGCTTTGGCGAATAACTTCATTACTTTATTGGCAAAAGCAAGTATACAACATGGCGAAGTTCATCGGTTTGCCTCACCTAGACGACTCGCTATCCTGATTTACGATGTACAAGAGGAGCAGCCTGCTCAGAAAATTTCAAGACGCGGTCCTGCAGTGGCTTCGTCGGTTGATGCAGCCGGTAAGCCTTTACCCCCCTTGCTAGGTTTTGCAAAATCATGCGATGTTTCCATTGATAAACTCACTAAAATAGCCACTGAAAAAGGTGAATGGTGGGCCTATGAGGCACAAACACCTTTAGAAAAAACCACAAATTTATTACCCCGGATGATCACGGAAGCGTTAGATGGTTTACCTATTCCAAAGCCTATGCGTTGGGGAGATGGTGCTGCGCAATTTGCTAGGCCGGTGCATTGGGCGGTTTTATTGTTTGGTGATGATGTTGTGCCCTGTCAAGTATTAGGCGTCAATACCGGTCGGTATAGTGTAGGGCATCGATTTCATCATCCTAAAAGCATTGAAATTTCAACACCGCGTATTTATGAGTCTTTATTGAGCGATGCTTTTGTAGCGGCTAATTTTGCTACCCGTCGGCAAATGATTGTAGAACAAGTCAATGCGTTGGCTAGCCAGCACGGTTATCAGGCGATTATGCCCGATGAATTACTCGATGAAGTGACATCGATCGTTGAATGGCCAGAAGCTTTATTAGCTAATTTTGAGCCTGAATTTTTAGAGGTGCCACCTGAAGTTTTAATCGCGGCCATGCAGTCTCATCAAAAGTGTTTTGCGCTAAACGATAAAAAGGGTAATTTAGTACCGCATTTTATTACCGTAGCTAATATTGTGAGCTTGGATAGAGAGCGCGTGATCGCTGGTAATGAAAAAGTGATGCGTGCTCGTTTGAGTGATGCCGCATTTTTTTATCGTCAAGATAAGAAACAAAAGCTAAGTGCATATTACGATCGAACCGCTCAGGTTGTATTTCAGGCAAAACTTGGAAGTTTGCAAGACAAAACATCACGTATCAAGCAGTTAATGGATTATCTTGCTAAGCCGCTTCATTTGGAATTAAAAAATGCTGCCCGTGCCGCCGAATTAAGTAAATGTGATTTAATGACAGGCATGGTGGGTGAGTTTCCAGAATTACAAGGCTTAATGGGGTATTACTATGCGCGCCATGATGGAGAGTCAGAGGCCGTAGCAGAAGCACTGAACGAACAATATATGCCGCGTTTCTCTAAAGATGAGTTACCTCAATCACCATTAGGACTTGCTTTATCTTTAGCTGACCGACTAGACACCATGGTGGGTATTTTTGCTATCGGCCAAAAACCCTCTGGGGTAAAAGATCCATTTAAGCTTCGGCGGCACGCGTTAGCTATTGCTCGTTTATTAGTAACAACACCAGCTGATTTAAGTCTATCAGCGTTGATTGATCAGGCATTGAAAGCTTACGGCTCTGTGCTAACTAAGCATGATGATATAGCGGAGTTGAAGCCTTTTATCCTAGAGCGATTGCAATCTTATTATCAAGCCCAAGATATCCCGGCCGAAATAGTACAAGCCGTTCGTGCGCGGCAGGATGATAGATTTTATGATATGGATAAACGGGTAAAAGCACTCTTAACCTTTATTGCACTGCCTGAAGCTTTAAGTTTATCGGGAGCTTGTAAGCGGGTTAGTAATTTATTACAACAGGTGTCTTTAGCTGAGCTAAGCCAAGTGGAAATGGGTTTACTAGCGGAGCCTGCTGAAAAAGCATTATTTGAAGGGCTGCAAACGATAGAGAAAATAGTTACGCCACTTTATAGCGCAGGTGATTACAGTGCTATTTTAACTCAATTAGCTAGCTTAAATGAAAAGGTGAATGCTTTCTTTGACCATGTGATGATTATGGTTGAGGACAAGGCTCTTAAGACAAACCGTTTGTCCTTATTGGCACGTTTACAAAAGCTATTGCAAGGTGTAGCGGATATTTCTTGTTTAACCTCCATTCGGTAGTAGATTCAACTGCCGAATGGAGGTTAAAGTATCTAACTTACTTTCGAGTGACCGAGAAGCAAATCCCCTCTCCCCGCAGGGGAGAGGGCTAGGGTGAGGGGATTAAAAATTGCGTACTCCTAAACTAATTATTTTAGATAGAGACGGCGTTATCAATCAGGATTCACTAGCTTATATAAAATCTCCCGAAGAATTTATCATGATACCGGGGAGCTCTGAGGCTATCGCTCGATTAACCGCGGCGGGGTATTGCATTGCTGTTGCCACCAATCAATCAGGGATTGCGCGTGGTTATTACGATGAGCAGCAGTTAACCGCCATTCACGATAAAATGATGAAAAGTGTACAAGCAGCAGGCGGCCATATTGATTTTGTTAGATACTGTCCCCACATGCCTGATGCGGGATGTGCGTGCCGCAAGCCACAGCCTGGTATGCTATTAGATATTGCAAAACATTTTAATTGCTCCCTAGAAGGGGTCCCTTTTATAGGTGATCGCGTTTCGGATATTCAGGTAGCTGAAGGTACCGGAGCGATTCCTTTTATTGTTTTATCTTCCATGACTGATCGTGAGGCTTTAAAAGCCTATCCTCATGTGCCTGTTTTTGACTCTTTAGCACAATGCGTCAATGTCCTTTTAACGGGATAATCTATTTAATGAATAAAATAACGGCTATCGGTTTTACGGATCCTACCTTAAAAGAGCCCGCTTCATTATTAGCAAGCAAGCTTGGCCTTAAGGTAGACCATGCCATGGTGCCCAGACTGTCTTTAATGCCAGATAAATTGGCATTAGTCATTAAAGATTTTGCGCCTTTGTATGTAGATTTTAATGCCCCCGCGATTGAACGACGAAGTATTGTGGGTAAAAAGCAAGCGTTAATTAGAGCATGTAAACCGGCAAAGGGGGTGCGTATCATCGATGCTACAGCCGGGTGGGGAAGAGACGCTGCCTTGCTGGCTTATGCTCAAGCGGAGGTCGTCATGATAGAACGCGAGCCTATCATGGCTGCCTTATTGGCAGATGGGTTAAGGCGAGCGCCCTGGTTATCTAATTTAAAACTCATTAATGAGGACAGTAAACATTATTTGCAAGCGTTAGGTGATGAAAAACCGGAGGTTATTTACATCGATCCAATGCATCCTTTGCGCCAAAAATCAGCCTTGGTAAAAAAAGACATGCAGGCCCTGCAGGAATTGATCGGGGCAGATAGCGATGCGTTGGAGTTACTGCAGTTGGCATTATCGGTGGCTAAAGAGCGCGTTGTGATAAAATGGCCGCAAAAATTAAAAGCGCTATTACCGCCTCATTACAGCATTAGTGGGAAAACGGTGCGTTTTGATGTGTATGTAGTGGAGCGTGGTTGCTGATTGGGGATATTTTGTGGTTATAACCCTCATCCTATGTGCCGGTCACACAGAGAGGGTTAGGGTGCAGGGCCTACGCATGAAAAAACGCTTGACTTCTACGTTCCGCGACTTGTTCGCGGAATCCAGCGATCTTGCTAAATTTATGGATCCCGCGAACAAGTCGCGGGACGTAGCATTTTAAGCCAGATTGAATTGACTAGATTCAATTTAACTTTTCATGCGTAGGCCCTGGGTTAGGGGAGGGGGTAGAAAATATACAATACTACGGCTGAACATGCGGCCCTGCCGGGGGAACTATTGGAGGCTCTTGGGCGGTCGCATCGCTTAAGCGGCCTTCTTCTAATGCTTTTTTGAAACGCGCATAGGTTACATCGTTACTTTCAGCATCTTGAGTCTTGGGATCAAAAGGTTTTTCCCTTTCTTCTCGCTGTTTTTTAGCTGTTTCTTTTAGAGAACTTAAAAGACCATGGTTATCGGCAAAGAGATCTTCGGCCTTTTTCTCCTGACCATTTACTCTAATGGTAATATGCTTTTCATCAAAACCTGATTCTAAAGCAGCTTCATAAGCTGCTCTTGCTAATTCTAGAGCATGCTCTGGATCTTTATGTTCAATATTAGCCGTTACAGCGGTTTTTCCAGTAGCGTAGACAGCATCCGTTATGGACTTCATGTCTGCCTTCACATTATTATGGGCACTTTTATAATAGCTAGAACTTAAAATCCGATTAGGCAATGTCATGGAGAAAGATGACAAAGAACCATCGGGGTTCTTTTTAACATCAATAAGGCGCCCAGTCACTGTACGTAAAGTGTGAAGATCCTTTATCTCCATGCCGTGAAAAAGAGCTCGGTTAGGTTCTTGTAAAGTGAAACTCGCGCTTACACCACCCGTACCACGATTCTGCTGATGCAACGCTTCAATTTCTTTGCGCATGTCTTCATTGTGTGTATACAGCGTGGCTAAATAGCTCACGCGATCCCTTTCTATCTGTGCTGCTTCATGGATTTTTTTGATGCGGTAATTAATACCCTTCTCGAATTTTTCCAATTCTGCTTTCTGAGACTTTTCAAGTTCAGCAAGCATTTCTTTTTTTAACTCATCAACTTGGGCATCTGTTGCTCCTGCACCGAGGACTGTTTTCATATGCCCTTTAAAACCAGCATCATTAAATTTAGCCTCAAGTGCTGTTTTTTCTGCATCATGCTGAGCTGTGATGGCTTTAGTAGCCTCTCCTCTTAATTCGTATAAGTAGCGCTCTACATCGCGCGCATTGACTTTGGCATCGTTAGCAAGAGCAGTGCTTAACTCTTTCATCGCATCCATGTATTTTTGTTTTGCATCCTGCACCGCTTGTGTCGGTCTTAAAGCCTCACTAACCGCATCTTTGACAGCCGTTACTGCGCCAGCGGGGGCCGCTTTTAACTTATCTGCAAGGGTAGTGCCATCAGGAGTTTTTACTTTTGCAAAGGCGTCAATCGAAGATGCACGCGCATCCATGTATTTTTGAAAGCCTACCCCCGTAGGGAGCTCGGCTTTACCCAATCCAGTACTCAAGCGATATTCATCAAGAAGCGCTTGCCTTTGCCGAGGAGATAATTTATCCACCGTTTCGCCGTGCATAAAAGGCTTTTTATTTAATAACCCTAAGAGATAGTTACCTACCAAAAGCCCATAATCACGCAAACCACTTCTAAATCCAGGCATAGTGCACCTATATACAAGTTGTTAGTTACTTTAAGTATAACACCTAAATATTATAAAAAGCTTAAGGTAACCATTCACCACGTTGACCAAAAAACCATATTTGGCACATATTGAGATATGTTGATTCAAAATGTGGTGAATAGATGCAGATTAAGCTAATTCCATGCAGGAATCGCAGCGTCGCCAAATAATTCCTGGGCTTTCTTTTTAACTTCTGGCGAGTTTAATGCTTTCACAAATAAAGCTAACTGCTCTTTTTTATCACTATTGTCCCGAGCTACGATGAGATTAGCATAGGGTGAATGCTTATCTTCTTTAAATAATGCATCTCTGGCGGGATTCAGCCCCGCAGGGATAGCAAAATTGGTATTAATAACAGCAGCGTCTACATCATCTAAAATTCGCGGTAGTTGTGCTGCATCTAACTCTTTAAATTGGAACTTTTTAGGATTAGCTAGGATATCTTGCACGCTAGCATTTTTTGTCGCTTTAAGCGTGATTAAGCCTGCTTTTTGTAGCAATAGTAAAGCCCTCGCTTCATTACTTGGGTCATTGGGTAAAGCAATGATTGCACCATGAGGCAATTGTTTTAACGATGTAACTTTTTCGGAATAAATACCCGTGGGGTAAACAAATGTTTTACCAATCGGTTCTAAATGATAACCATGCGCCGCTATGGCTGCTTTTAAGTAGGGTAAATGTTGGTAAACATTGGCATCCAGGCTTCCATCTTGCAAGGCTTCATTAGGGAGATTGTAATCGCTAAATTCTACAATTTTGATAGTAAGGCCATATTGCTCAAGCGCTACTTTTTGCGCCACATCAACTAATTCTGTTTCAGGCCCTGAAATAGTGCCGATAATAAGCGTATTGGGCGAAGGCTTACTGCATGCAACCAATGAAAGTACTAAAGCAAAAATACCTAAAATACGCATTAAAATCTCCTAATTTTGTAGAAAACGCCGAGCCAAGCGATCGCCACCTACTTGAATGAGCTGCACGATAAGGACAAGGATAATTACCGTAACCAACATAACACTAACGTTAAAGCGTTGATAACCATAACGGATAGCCAAATCTCCTAACCCGCCCCCGCCTACAGTTCCTGCCATCGCAGAATAATTAACCAATGTAACAGCGGTTACTGTTACAGCATTGATTAGCGATGATAGGGCTTCGGGTAGTAGAATTCGACGGATAGTTTGCCATAAGGTAGCTCCCATAGCATAACTAGCTTCTATTAACCCACTGGGCAGTGCTTTATAAACATTATCCACTAGGCGTGCAAAAAAAGGTGCAGCACCTAGCGTTAAAGGTACGATGGCTGCGTGTACGCCAATGGATGTTCCTATTAAAAGGCGGGTAAAAGGAATTAACGCCACTAATAAGATAATAAAAGGAATGGAGCGGCTTAAATTAATAAATGAGGATATAAAAATATGGAGAGTTCGATTGGGCTTTATCGTTTCAGTGGTAAATAGAAGTGTACCCAAGGGCAAGCCTAAAAGAATGGCAAAAAAAGTACTGACAAATACCATGTACAATGTTTCACCAGTTGCTATCGCTATATCATAAACCATCATTGGTGACATACCCTAAGATCTCCACGGATAAATTGTATTGCTCACAGCGTTTAATGAATGCTTGCAATAATGTTTGGTCAGCAATTAACTCTACGACGACTACGCCACAAGTTACAGTATCAATCCGATCGATATTAGCCAACAAAATATTGATATCTAGATCTAATTCCCGGCTCGTCTGACTAATAAAAGGAATGGTAGCGCCTTCTCCTTCGAAAAATACCCTTACCAAAGGTTTGTGATTGGGTACATCGGATAAAGAATGGCTAAGGCATGCTGGCAAAGGAGGACTTAAGTCCGCATACAGCATGTTGCGTGCAATGCTATTTTTTTGTGCAAACGCATTAGCTAGGGCGATAGTCTCAATCAATTTCCCTTTGTCCATCACGGTTAATCGATGGCAAATTCGCTTTATAACCCTCATTTCATGGGTAATCAAAAGGATAGTAATGCCATAGAGAAGGTTGATTTTTTTTAATAAATCAAGGATGGCATCGGTGGTTTCCGGATCAAGGGCTGAAGTCGCTTCGTCGCAGAGTAAGATTTTTGGTGAGCAGCTTAATGCCCGGGCAATAGCAACCCGCTGTTTTTGCCCGCCGCTTAATTGCGAGGGATACGCAAGCATTTTATCGCTTAGCTCAACTAAGGGTAAAAGCTCATGAATTTTATTTTTGATGGTTTCTTCATCGATGCCTTGAATACGCATAGGCAGAGCAATATTATCGTAAACCGTTTTCGTATTTAATAAATTGAAATGTTGAAAAATCATGGCGGTTTTATGACGAGCTTTTCGTAACTTTTTAGGGGAAAGCTCGGTAATAACTTCTCCGTCAACCAACACATCGCCGTAATCCGGTCGTTCTAAAAGGTTAATACAGCGTAAAAGAGTCGATTTCCCGGCACCGCTTTTGCCAATAATGCCAAAAATCTCTCCCTCCTGCACGAATAAATTAATCTCATGTAGGGCAGGGTGACCATCAAAGGATTTTGTTAATCCAGTTATTTCAATCATGATATACCAGCATAATACAGCAAGCAGGCGCTAAGGAGGGAAGACCCGCTTTAGCCGTTTTTCAAATGATGTTTAATCATTTAAGCGCCCGCAAGCTGAGATTCAAATCGGCGCAATGATGATTATACAGGAGCAGAAGAGGTTAGCAAGAGGGAGTCTTAGGGCCTGGTATTAAAAGCTATGCTAGCAACGGCTGAATTAAGCGCTTAGGGGGGCGGTAATCGCTGCAGGCAAGTGTTCATCAGGTCCTTTTTGCGAAGCTGCTGATGAGAAAAAACCAAGTCCCATAGATTTTGGAGCTGCCGATGTTCTTAAGGATTGAGCTCTCAAAAAGGCTTCGGCTACCTTAAGCAGGTCGCGAAACGTTGGTGGTGGGCTAAGTTCGTGTTGAGCACGAAAGGTTTCTTGTTGATAGGCACTAACGAAGGCATTCGCATGAGAAGGAGCGATGCCTTTAGCGTTTAAGATGTTGACCATTTCTTCGGTGGTGTAGGGCTCTACTTCGAGGGTGGTTAATCGTCTGGATAAGGCGGTACTTTGGACGCGTCGTCCGGCCATGGAGGTTGGGTTTTGGGTACCGATGACCATAAATCCTGGCTTACG
>JAGVKL010000007.1 GCA_020050595.1 Legionellales bacterium | reverse complement strand
GGCTTTATTACCTTGTTTGGTATTGCTGCGAGAAACGGAATCATTTTGGTGAGTCATTACAATCAATTACGATTGCAGGGCAAAACTCGAGAACAAGTGGTCATTGATGGTACTATGGATCGATTAGTACCCGTGTTAATGACTGCCGCAACGGCCGCACTAGGGTTATTCCCTCTATTATGGGGCTCACCGGCGGGTAAGGAGTTGGAGCGTCCCTTAGCCCAGGTTTTGTTGGGGGGATTATTTACATCTACGGTCTTAAATATGTTGGTGGTACCTACCGTGTATAACGCCATTGAAGTGTGGCGAGAAAAACGTACTGCTTTTAATGAAACAACTCAAGGAGAAAAAACATGATGCACAGTATTTTGAAACAAAAACACTTATGGTTGGGTTTTATAACCAGTGTCTTGATGGTTTTGGGGTGTTCCCAGGTATTTGCTAATACGGCTAAAGAGCAAATAAAAACCATACCCACAACCATTCCATCCATTTGGCAGGCTGTAGATAAGCATGCTGCGTCTATTGAGAAGGCGATAACCGACAATCAGTTGACCTCCATACACGAACATGCGTTTGCCATTCGTGATTTAGTCAATGCGTTACCGTCTTTAAGCACCGATTTATCGGAGGAGCAGAAAAAAACACTGCAAAATAATTTAAGCTATGTTGACCAATTGGCAACTCGTCTTGACAAAACAGGAGATAGTAAGGATAAAGAGGGCACCCAAACCAATTGGCAAAAATTACAAAAAATATTAGCGCAGCTACGCGCGTTATATACCCCCACCCCTAATTAATCCAGGAAGCTGTTATGATTCACTCAGTTGTTCGCAGTTTATTAGCCACTGTTTTTGCTTTAAGTAACCAAATCGCAGGCGCGAATGCGCCTGTGCCGCAACCGGTGAAACCCACCATACTCCTTATTAAAAAATACACAACCACAATCAATGGCAAAGCAAGTGAGCTGTTTAAAATAGAACAGCCCGATGGGACTTGGGGTTTTCATGGGGTAAAGGGACAAATGTTTGACGCTATTGTAAAAAACCAGACGGATAAACCTACAGCAGTTCACTGGCATGGTTTGGTTGTCCCTAATGATCAAGATGGTGTCCCTTACATCACTCAGGCTCCCATTCCTCCAGGTGGCGAATACCATTACCATTTTCCCCTAAAACAATCAGGGACTTATTGGATGCATTCGCATCATGACTTGCAAGTCCAACAGTTCTTGTCAGCCCCACTCATTATATCCGATCCTGATGAAGTCAAAAGCACTAAGGAGGTGATTTTATTGATTGGTGATTTTAGTTTTAAAAAACCGGAACAGATTTTTGCCGAATTAAAACACGGCCAAATGGCTCACATGCACCATGGCGGAGGAGTGGCCTCCGTGGGTGATAAGCATGCAACTCTTGATTTAAATGATGTAGCCTATGATGCCTTTCTTACTAATTACCGTACCCTTAAAAATCCTGAAATTGTTTCTGTACATCCTGGCGATACCGTACGCTTGCGCTTGATAGCAGGCTCTGCGATGACCAATTTTTTTATCAACACAGGACAATTACAGGGTGAGGCTATTGCCATTGATGGCCAGCTGATTAAACCGGTGAAATCCAACCAGTTTCAATTACCAGTAGGACAACGCCTGGATGTACTCGTTAAAATTCCTGCCGGTGAAAAGGCTTATCCTATCCTTGCACAAGGTGAGGGCACGTCCATGCAAACCGGCCTTATTCTTGCCACACCAAAAGCAATCATTCCTTCTATTAAGGAGCAAGCAGATTCAACAGCAGGTGCACTCAATTACGACCAGGAACTTAAGCTCAAAGCAGTACATCCTTTAAAACAAAAAAGCCCTGGACAAACGTTTTTGGTTAATCTAGAGGGTGATATGATGAGTTATATATGGACAATAAATAAACAGGTTTGGCCTCATATAAAACCCCTACAGGTCACTGCCAATAAGCGGGTGGAAATGGTGTTTCATAATCAGACCTCTATGGCGCATCCCATGCATTTACACGGCCATGTGTTTGAAGTGACTGAAATTGATGGTAAAGCCATTAAAGACGGAGCCTTACACGATACCATACTGGTTTTGCCTAACTCCACGGTGAAGGTGCAATTTGATACAGATAATCCAGGTAATTGGATGATGCATTGTCATATGCTGTATCATCAAGAAGGTGGGATGATGACCCTGGTTCATTATAAAGGAGTTGCTATGCCGCCTTTAACCATGACGCATGAGATGCATTCCTGATTGATGATTTTTCTTTAAACAGCGGATGAAGGGTTTTAGTGAGCGTGTAAAAGAGTATGATGATCTCATTGAGTCCTTTTTAATTAAAAGAGAATAAAGAATAACAAGGAGCATTAAATGAGCAAAAAGACGAGTCATTATCTATTAATTACGTTCTTAGTCGGACTTTCAAGCTGCAGTAAAAATGTAGAACTTACTTCAGAAGGTGCTCAAATCAAGGTTGTCAAAGCAGGTCAGATGAGTCGAAGTTGTCAGTATTTAGACAAAATTTCTGCTTACGATGTGAATGGAGTCTCACAGTCGTATCAATCCCATGAGCATTTGTATCAAGATGAACTTAATATTTTAAAAAATAAGTCGGCTCTTTTAGGAGCAAATACCCTCATGATTACTCAGCATCAGGCAATTTTTACAGGTAATCCAAAAAATCATCTGGTTGATCAACATGGTTTAGAAGGCAAGGCCTATCGCTGTAAATAGTGTCCTTTTAATGCGACTGAGCTCTATTTGGGGAGCTGATTCAAAAGAGTGAGTTAAATAGAAAATAGTCAATAGATGATACTGAGCTCGATGAAGAATCTGGCGCGGCACGTTCAATTAATGAATAAAATAAGAGGGTTAATGAAGTTTCACTTTATTTATTATGTTCTTACTGACTGTTTTCATTTGATAAAACCTGACTGTACATGCATACTGAGCCATTGATTTTCCTTTGTTTGGCAGCATAACAGGCGCGATCAGCTTCCTTGATAACGGCATTAAATGAAGTGGATTGATTGTTCATTTGAGTGATGCCAATGGAGCAGCCCAGTTTAAGTGGGGGTAAAGTTTCTTGATTGATGGACTGTTGTGTTGTACGAACAATGTCTTCAGCAATTTTTTGAGCGTCATTGCTGGATATGTGTTCCATCACAATGACAAACTCATCGCCGCCATAACGCGCTACAATATCATCTTTTCGCAATCGCTGTCGTAACAGCTGCCCAAAATGGTGCAGGGTGGTATCTCCTACGTCATGACCATAATGGTCGTTCACTGCCTTAAAACCATCCATATCAATAAACATAACAATCAGTTGTCCTCCATCAAGTTTGATTTGTTGAAAACGGGTTTTGAGAATTTCAAAAAGAGCTCCCCGATTAGTACATCCAGTGAGCGAGTCGTGGTTGGCATGATAGTGCAGTTTTTCGTAGCTCATTTTTAAATGGTCCATTAACTCAATTGTTCGAATGGTTTTTGTTGTGAGATGACAAGATAAATAGACATAGAGCCCGCCCACTAAAAAAAGGGTGGCGTAAAAATAATTAAGACAATGGGGATCAACCAATACCCCATAAATAATGGTAGCTAAATAACTAGCAATAAAAAATGCAATAAAAACAAGGTAAGCAAGCCATTGAAGATGATAATAATTGGTGTGTCGCAATACATCATTGATTAAATAGGCCCCACTTGCAAGAAAGGCAATGCCAAAAAGGATCATAACAATAGAAATTACCATGATTTTTAACCGGACCGGCTGCTTATTTTAAATTATATCAGAAGAATTGGTTTTTATTTACGCAATACTCTTTTTATTAATTTTTAGTTTTAATCACTTCATTGAGAAGTTGTTATCCAATTTATCCTGTGAATAACAGGAATTAAATTGATCGAAGATTTTTGTAAAAATATCCTCACTGGTCCACAATAAAGAGTACTCAATCATTTAAGGTGGTGGTGAAGCATGGATAAGCAAGATATCGACTTACCTTATCAACTTGTTCCTGATTTTTTTTCTTATCAACTGGATTGTTGGCAGCGTTCTATTTTATTTTGGGATACCTTGCGTGAACGGGCCAACAACATGATGGAGCATGAACAGCAAGGGTTGCCACCACTCCTTAATTTTAAATACGAATTAGTCCTGGATGGGAAATCATTGGAGCCTAAAACGAATTATGCGTTAGTTAAAATTCTTGAGGTAGGCGATGTTTGTTTTGAAGCGTGTTTTGATCCTAATGCTCATCCTGTCATTATTATTGATCCCAGATCAGGCCATGGACCAGGGATTGGTGGGTTTAAACGGGATTCTGAAGTGGGCATTGCGCTTCATAGTGGCCACCCTGTGTATTTTGTTATTTTTTATCCTAACCCCGTTCCTCATCAAACACTGGCTGATGTTTTAGCAACACTGCGCCACTTTGCTGAAAAAGTCCAAACCTGGCATGAAGGCAAATCGCCTATTCTTTATGGTAATTGTCAAGCAGGCTGGATGCTTGCCTTATTGGCTTCTGATTGCGTGGGAACCGTTGACTTGACGGTCATGAATGGCTCCCCGGTTTCTTATTGGTCCAACAGTGAAGAAGAGGCCAACCCCATGCAGTTAATAGGAGGACTCTTGGGTGGTGCCTGGAGTGCCCGCTTTCTATCGGATTTAAAGGAGGGAACCTTTGATGGGGCCTGGTTGGTCTCTAATTTTGAGTTACTCAATCCCACCACCGCCATTTGGGATAAGTATTATAATTTATTTGATGAAGTCGATGTGGAGCGTGAGCGATTTTTAGAATTTGAACGTTGGTGGAATGGTTTGTATCAATTTAGCCAAGAAGAGATAATGGCCACAGTGAACACTCTTTTTATTGGCAATCAACTAGAGCGCGGTGAAATGCTGATTCATAAAGGATGTGTTTACGATTTGAAACGCATTCAAAGCCCCATTGTTCTCTTTTCTTCTCAGGGCGATCAAATTACCCCACCCAGGCAGGCTTTGCATTGGATAAGGACGATTTATCCTACGACACACGCATTGAAGGAAGCAAAACAGCGAGTGGTCTATCTTCTCCATCCCTCCATAGGGCATTTAGGAATTTTTGTCTCAGCCAAAGTCGCTCGCTTGTACCATCGCGCTATTTTAGAGCATAGTGATGCTATTGAACAATTGCAGCCAGGGCTTTATGAAATGATAATTATTAATCCAACAGGCGATCCCGATTGCAGCAAAGAGCAATACCATGTGCGTTTTGAAGAACGTGAACTCACAGAACTGTGCACAAGTAGTTCCACAGAGCCTTTTGAAAAAGTTCGTCAAACATCCGAAGCCAATGATTCGATTTACCAAAAAACAACGCAACCCTTTGTGCAAAGCCTAAGTAATCCTTTCTTATCCTGGTGGCTTGAGAAAACGCATCCCATGCGCCTGAGTCGCTATGTGTTTTCTGAAAAAGTAAATCCACTAATGAAAGCAATCGAACTATTAGGCCCACCCATTCAAGCCAATCGCCGTATGGTAACAGAGAACAATTATTTTAAAAAAATAGAGCATGACTTTGCGCAGATGACAAGGGACTCGTTGGAATCGGTAAGAACAATGCGTAATGACGTCATGACGAATTGGTTTGACGCGCTCTATAAGGATCCCGATTAACAGGCGAGGAAGTTAATTCATGGGGCGTATCGCATAAAATTTATCATCAAGGTCCATCTTATTCTCTAGAGCCCTGATTTCAGGACGCTCTTTCTCATCAAGAAGAGGGACCATTTCTCTTATTTTTTCTTCGTATTCATTCGCTACAAAACAATCTTTCGCGTTCATAGCCATTCCTTATTAATGAATGTGCATTAAATCATTCAAGATTATTTGTTTTTGTCCTTGCCAACGACTAGCAACACCCCGCTTTATTGTTGCTATTTCCATAGCCGACATTTAGGATGGCGGATAACCATGCAATTGACAAAAGTAAGGAATAAAAGAGCCATCCATAGCATGCCCATGGAATGGCTATTTTTTATAGGAAATCAAGGATTAGGGGATGTTGGTTCCCCAAACTGGAATAAGGAACGCATCGACCATGATAGAAATTATCCCCAATTGGCACCCCATTTTTGTTCATTTTACCGTGGCTTTATTCACTGTTTCAGTGATTCTTTATACCGTCATTTATCTGGCCTCTTACAGCCGATGGAACACGAGCTTGTTTGTTGTTGAATTTGAAATGGTGGCTCGTTGGTGTTTATGGCTGGCCGCATTGAGCACGATTACCACGGTGTCAGCTGGGTTTTATGCTTTTTATACGGTGAAACATAGTGCTATGGTACACGCCGTGAAAGTGATTCACCGCAACTGGGCACTCGCTAGTGCGAGTGCCATTTTACTTATGGCTTTCTGGACGGTTTGGCGTTATATTAAAACTCAAAAACTGACTCTGACCTTCTTAATGGCGTTGTTCCTTGTCCAAGTGCTGTTACTCACAACGGCTTGGTATGGTGGGGAATTAGTTTATCGCTATGGGTATGGCGTTTTGCCTGTCAAAGCAGAAAAAGCGGTATCGCCGCATTAATACGATTTTTATAGAGGGATGGAAACATGGTACAAAAGGACTTGCGTTGCTCAATAAGGAGCTATTTCTTTATTTTTTCCTTTTTACTGCTCAGTTCTTCTGCTTCGTTTGCCCAGCATGAGCAACATAGTGCTTCAACGCAAACGCTGACTTCTCCCAAGACAACAAAGCTACAGCCTAAACCTGTGACATACAAAACGGAACAACCTACCGCTAAAAAGCAACCTGTTAAAACGGTGACGCCTCTAACCATGACAGGCGGAGCAAAGCATACGGTGAATTTGGTGGTTTCTTATAAAACGGTGAATTTTGCAGGTAAACCCAGGCGTGCCATTGCCGTCAATGGGCAAATTCCAGCCCCTACGTTACATTTTAAAGAAGGGGATGATGTCACTATCAATGTGTATAACCATTTGGATGAGGGAACGTCCATTCATTGGCATGGTCTTCTTGTCCCTTGGCAAATGGACGGCGTGGATGGGGTGAGTCAAAAACCAATTCCTCCGGGAGGCGTGTTCCATTATCGCTTTAAGCTTTATCAAAGAGGGACCTATTGGTATCATGCCCATGCTAAGGTTCAAGAGCAAGAAGGTTTGTATGGGACTTTTATTATTGACCCACCGCATCCTCCAAACTACCAATACACCAAAGATTATGTGGTGGTGTTATCCGATTGGAGCAACACCCCTGCGGAACAAGTGCTTGCGAATTTAAAAAAAGACGGCGATTATTACGGTCCTCGATTTCCCCTCCAACCCTCGCTCATGAAGTTTCTTCATGATTATCGCAAAGCCTCTCCCGAAGAGCGTAAAAAATTAATCACCGATTATAAAATGATGCAACAAATGCGCATGAGTATCTATGATTTAAGTGATGTGGCGTACGATGCGTATTTATTAAATGGTCACCCTAAATCTCATCCTTGGACCGCCCCTGTGAAGGTAGGGGATACCGTGCGCCTACGCTTTATTGGCGCGGGAGCAAGTACCATCTATCGCGTCAAAATTCCTGATGCCAAAGTGGAGATGGTGCACATTCAGGGAAATGATGTGAGGCCTTATCCCATTGAGGATTTTTGGATTGCACCGGGTGAAACCTATGATATCCTGGTGACCATTCAAAAAAACAAGCCTTACATTATTTATGCCGAGTCGATTGACACTCTAGGCAAAGCCTATGGGGCTTTAGTGACCCATCCTAATCAAGTCGTCAACTATCAGCAAGTGGCTCCTTTCCCTGAGCCACTTCCTGTCACAAGAGAGATGATGGCCAATATGATGAAATCAGCTATGAATCAAGGTGCCATGAATAATAAAGCTTCGATGATAATGAATAATGGCGGATCATCTCAGACAATGAAACAAATGAGAATGACCTCACAAACACACAATAGAAATTTACCAAGTTCTTCTTATCAAAAACAACCGACGCCCTCTAAATTAAACACTGTTACGTCAAAAATGAAACAGATCATGAAGATGGATCAAGGGACTAAGATGGATCCCAACATGAAGATGGATCAAGGGACTAAGATGGATCCCAACATGAAGATGGATCAAGGGACTAAGAT
>JAGVKL010000056.1 GCA_020050595.1 Legionellales bacterium | reverse complement strand
TTTAATATCAAAACTATACCGTGGTAGTGCCAATGAGATCTGTTCACTCTTAGACTGTATTAAAACACTTGAACCTAGTGTGCAAAAAGAAATATTCATGTCAACAAGCAAAAATAACGCTTTGACGCTAGCATCGCGTCATCATCCCCACTTGCTCCGTCAATTTTTAGGTATCAACTTAGATATCCAATTAGAAATGCTCAAACATGCAGATCCAGCGCTAACAATCTATAAAGAAGAGCTCATTTCACATAGACTAGAACAGTTAAAACAAGGCACGCCTATTCAGCGAGCAATATACAACCAATTAAATTACATGAAATTTAATGCAGGCAGCAAACGACGAGCTATTTTAATTGCCCTCGACCATCTACAATCTGTCGGCAGTGATATAGATACATTAATTAAGAGTGCTCTACAAGATCCTAGGAGCGAGCTACGCCGGGCATTCGAGCAGCGACGGTATACTTTCTTTATTCCTCTTAGTCAAAAAACCCGAAGCTTGAGGGAGATGTTACAGGTCATCGACCATCCCGCTGATCCCGCTCCAACGAGAAATCTTAGAACATAGATTTCAATCGTTTTGAAACAGACTTTCTATAGAGAGAATTACGATAAACTACCGCAATTTACTTGGTAGGTCATCTCGTTGAGCGATTTAACACGAATTCGTAATTTTTCTATTATTGCTCATATTGATCATGGTAAATCCACGCTTGCTGATCGCTTTATTCAACCATGTGGGGGATTATCAGAGAAAATTTTTTGAGTATGGGACTCTATTTTTTTATTTTTCAACAATGTTACCTATTCCTTACATCTTTAGCTTGACGGCTATGACGCTCACGGGCACGTAGTAGCTCAATGGCAGAGTAAAAAAACACGATGGATTCATTTTATTCATATTTGGCGATATAATCGCGTTTCCAACAATAATTATGGATATTATTATGGCTATTTCTGATTTATCTCGTGCTACCAGAGAGGGACTGCGTAATGTAAAAAGTGCTGGAAAGGTAGCTATCCGGGCAGGTATTAATGGACTTCGATTTATAGCGCGCTCTTACCGCAGAGGCGTGTTATTTGTTTACATACAAACTGGCGGCAATCAGGCCGTTCAATTATCCACGCGCGTATTAACATCCGGCGATTTTGGTTCGATAGAACTCATGGCGCATTATAGTGTTTCTTTTGCTTGGTTCTTTGGGCTCCTAGGCTCTATAGTGGCCAATAGCTATCGAACACTAGTCAATGCGATAATTTATGCTCTAAACCTTGCATTACCCGAAGGCAGTAGAGTCCTCCAGGATCATGATACAAGACATTTTTTAAGCCAATATGTGTTGGGCTCACCTGGGTTAATCGTAGGCAGAGTGCTAGGTGCTATCGGTTTTTTCGCAGTGATCACCGCTCGAATGGTAAGGAATACATTGATTACAGCATGGCGTGTAGCGCGCCGAATGACCAATCTGGCGTTAGCGGAAGATAACCAATTTAGATTGGAAGAGGATAAGCGCTCTTTACTCGCTTTGGTTTTAGGATCGCCTGGTATAGTGCTTGGAATAATCCTAGGCCTTTTAGGAACAACGGTGGTAGGAGGATGGCGAGCCTTAATGAATCTAAGTACTTCATTTAGCAATACCGCAAGATATATGACTAATCTTGCTTTGGCCGATGAAAATAAATCTCCTGTTAAAGCAGATAACCGCTCGACAATTGCTTTTGTATTAGGATTACCTGGTGCGTTATTAGGTGTTGTACCCGGCGTTTTAGGGTTTAGCGTGGTGAGTGCTGCTCGTATAGGTTGGAATAGTGTGATTACCTCTTGGCAGATTAGCCGACGACTAATGAATCTAGCTTTAGCGTCAGAAAATCAATTTGTTATCGAACAAGACACCCGTTCAACGTTGCCTTTTGTTTTAGGATTACCTGGTATCTTATTAGGTGTTGTACCCGGCGTTTTAGGGTTTAGTGTGGTGAGTGCTGCTCGTATAGGTTGGAATAGTGTGATTACCTCTTGGCAGATTAGCCGACGACTAATGAATCTAGCTTTAGCGCCAGAAAATCAATTTGCTATCGAACAAGACACCCGTTCAATAATCCCTTTTATTTTAGGATTGCCTGGGATTTTGGCTGGGCTTGCCTATGGGTGTGTAGGCGTTACTTTTATTGGGGTCGCACGCACGGGCTGGAATAGTTTATTGACTACATGGCGTATGACTCTTAAGTTAACTCATATTATTTTGTCTAAAGAATATAAGTTTGAGCTGGAGGAGGATAGACGGGCATGGTTCCCTTGGGTTTTAGGTTTGCCGGGTGTTCCTTTAGGTATTGGCTTTGGACTGGTCGGGTTTGCATCAGTTTTGGTAAGCCGCGTGATGGGTAATAGTTTTATTTCCGCTTGGCTGATTACGCGTAGAATAACTAACCTTGTTTTAGCAGAAGAAAGTCAATTTACGATAGAAAACGATAATCGCTCTCGGCTATCCTTCTTATTGGGACTGCCTGGCACTGTGCTTGGTGTTCTACCAGGTCTCATAGGGTTAACTGTAGTAGGTGCAGGACGAGTCATCAATAATTTTGGTTTAATACTAAAAACCATTCTCGTTAATATGGGTATTTCTTTTGTCAATGTTGTAAAACGCATGACCAATCTTGCTTTGGCTGATGAAAATAAATTTACAGTAGCAAGGGATGAGCGCTCGCTGGCTCTTTTTTCATTGGGTCTTTTAGGTGGATTATTAGCTATTGTGCCTGGGACGATAGGGTTTGGCTTGGGAATGGTTTTGCGTACGGGTTGGAATAGTATGTACGCTTCCTGGCGGGTTAGCCAGCAACTGATGAATGTAGTTTTAGCCCGCGAAAATCAATTTATCTTATTAGAGGATCAACGCCCGTGGGTTAGTTTTGGTCTTGGCTTGCCGGGTATTCCCTTCGGGATTGGTTTTGGAATACTAGGTATGGCGTTCATTAGCGCTGCTCGTGTTACCTGGCATAGCGTGATTACTGCAGGGCGGGTGACGGCTCAAATAATAAATAGGGCACTGTCCAAAGACAATCAACTTAGCATAGAAGAAGATAAACGTGCATTGCTTCCTTGGATTTTAGGTTTGCCAGGCGCTCCTTTAGGTATTGGCCTTGGGGTCATAGGATTTATGTTAGCCGGGACAGGCCGCATGATCGCTAACAGTTTCATTTCTGCTTGGCGTACTACACGTGAAATAACGAATCTTGCCTTAGCGGAAAAAAATCGATTTCTAATAGAAAAAGATAATCGCTCTTGGTCTTCTTTCTTATTGGGGTCGCCTGGTGCGGTGCTTGGCATTGTTCCTGGTTTTTTAGGACTTACTTTGGTGATAGGAGCTAGGGCCGTGATCAATCTTGCATTGATCATAAAAACGATTGCTATAAATACAGCGCTTTCTTTTGTTAGTACAGCAGGTTATATGACGAATCTTGCTTTAACAAAAGAAGATCAATTTGCCTTGCCTGGGCGTAATCGCTCATGGCGTGAGTTTTCATCGGGTTTTTTAGGTGCTATAGCGGGCAGTATTGTGGGTGTGATGGGGTTTTTAAGTGCAGGCTTAGGTCGAGTTGCTATTAATAGCTTTAAAACGTATAGAGATTTTAGTGGTTCTTTATTAAATCTAGCTTTAGAAAGGAGAGTTTTTGATGGACTTGCAAACCCTAATAAAGCGATTAATCGCTGGGGATTTGGTTTTCCTGGTCTTTTGTTATCACTTTCAACCGTGGCGGTGGGTATAGGTATTTTGAGCCTAAGGAAAATGGTGCCCATTATATTCAGTATAGTCGCTTCACCGATGGTCGCTTTTTGGCGAGCTGTTGCGGAATCAAATAAATACGTTAATCATCAATTCCGCTTTTCTAAAGGGGATCATCAAGATAAAGTGGTTGCCTCTTTTAAAAATCTTTTTGCAAGCCTTACGGCAGGGGGGCAATTGCCGGAAGGTCAAAAGATAAGCAAGGCAATAGACAGCCCTATCTATACCACGGGATTTTTGAAGAATGTGCTTAAATTTTTTAGGAAAGCATTAACCTTTAACCAGCAATCATTAACGGAACGTGTCTTAAGCTATGCGCTTGAGGAGTATAGGGTTAAAAAAGCTCAGCCAGCGAGCGCGACGGAGCAGGATGCGGCTCTGGCGGATAAAGCTGTTGAGGATAGTGTAAAGCGAATTATTACCGCATGCGAGAATGACTCTCATTGGGTGACGCCTGATTCGGAAAAAGATGAGATCAAGGCGGAGGTGAGGCGAGTAGCTGATTTCTTAAAAGTTTATATAAAAGCCCGCTGCCCTGAAGGAGCGCAAATTGCTTCAGCAATGCCTGTTGAGGGTCCCATCATAGAAGAAAATCCTGTGCCCCCACTTTATACTGCTGAGCAGGAGCATTTATATACTCTTTTTTGGGGAGGAAGGTATAAAGGTGCTACCGATGATCCTACTCCGAATCCAGGTGTGTCTGTAGGGAATAGAGCGTGAATATCCGACTCACTACTCCATTCTATTTAAATCTTGTTGCAACGTCCCCCAGGTTTTAATACCTGCTTTATCCTTGACGTCAGCCGGTAGCTTGCTCAATGCTTGTTGAGCAGCTTCATACGTTGGGTAGGTGCCATATAGTCCCTTGTAATAAGCTTTTCCTTCCCGTTGGTACCTCACCTCTGCCGTTCTTTGATCTTTAGGTGCTTTATGCAGGGTATTAGCGACTTGCGATGGTTTTTCTCCATCGGCAACTTCAATGGTATAGCTTTGAGCACTTTGGCTATTGACCCATTGTTTGTCTACGTTTCTATGAGGAGTGGGGGCATAAGAGCTGCCTACATGATAGGAGTCCGGTACTTCCACGGCTTTTTTCTCCATAGGCGCATAGTACATAGTACTTGCTTCATAGGTTTCTGGATAATAGTTGGGCGAATCATAGTGATAGGTGTAAGGCTGATAAGCCGTATCGGTTGTCACTTTCGATGCGGTACAGGCTGATAAACCTATAACACATAAGCAAATACTTGTTATTCGAGTTTTATTTTTCATGATACAGTCCTTAAGATCCTTATTGTTATTATCTGCAAATTTTTAATAAACTTTAGGGTGTGTTGACAATTCTACTATATCGGTCCAAAGCAGCTGATTTTCTGTGCTCCGGTGCTCACATACTACGTGTATGCTGCGCTTCGGTGCTCGAAAATCAACCGCTTTGGGCTCAAGCTAGCGAATTGTTAACATACCCTAGAATTCAGTGATAAAAAGGTGGAGTATGTGGACTCATCGTCGTTCAGGAAAGACTAATCAACGCGGTAATCATGATCATCGCTCGCCCTATGAGCGGGATAGGACGCGTGTCATTCATTGTCCCGCGTTTCGCCGCTTGCAAAGCAAAACGCAGATTTTAGGAACAGATGAAGGTGATTTTCATCGTACAAGGCTTACTCACTCACTTGAGGTTGCATCGATTGGCAGTAGTATTGTGCGCAATTTGCGGATTACTTCTGAAAATAATATTTTATTAAGTCTTTTGCCTTGTGATGATTTAATCACGACCATTTGCCTTTTGCATGATATTGGCCATCCGCCCTTTGGCCATGGTGGGGAAGTGGCTTTAAATTATAAAATGCGTCATCACGGTGGATTTGAAGGTAATGCGCAAACGTTGCGTTTATTGACCAAGGTGGAAGGAAGTTATGGAGCCTATGGCTTAGATTTGACCCGCCGGGCGCTATTAGGTGTTCTTAAATACCCAGTTAATTGGGCGCGAGTAGTTGCAACGGATTTGCCCGAAGTAAAAGAATCATTTAGCAAAACCATTCGCATTAATGATTGGCTGCCGCCGAAAGGTTATTTTGATTGTGAACAACCTGAAATCGATTGGTTACTATTGCCCTTTAGCGATAAAAATAAGGAGCTTTTTTGCTCTTTAGCCCTTTTACCGCAAGAAAGGCAACATGGGAAGGCGGCTTTTCATAGTTTTGATTGCTCCATTATGGATATCGCTGATGATATTGCTTATGGGGTACATGATTTAGAAGATGCCATTCATTTGCGTCTGATTAATCGCGAACACCTTGATACGCCTGAGTTTCGATCGCTGCTTGACGCTACTTCGTTTACTAAAGATAAAGACAAGTTGTTAAATGCATTATTTAATGAGGCATTGAATATACGTAAGCAGGCTATAGGCGAAATGGTTAATTACTTTATTACGGCCTCCGAGTTAAAAGTAACGAACGAGAATTTTGAAGAAAATGTATTAAAATATAATATGGATTTATGCCCAGAAGCAAAAGCTTTATTAAGTTACCTGACCCAATGTGTCTATAATTACGTCATTGACTCCCAAGAAGCTCGTACATTTGAGTACGGCGGCCAGACCGTCGTCCTTCGCTTATTCGAAGCTATTAGTTCAAACCCAGGAAGCCTCTTAGATAATAAAAACCGCCGCTTATTTCATCAGGCTGAAAATGAAGAAACGGCTTTACGGGTGGTCTGCGACTATATAGCCAACATGACCGATGAGTATGCTTATCGTATGCATGAGCGTTTGTTTGGTTTCAATACACGAACTATCTTTGAACGGCTTTGATACACAAAGAAAACTTATGATTCTATGCAAGATGTGTGGAATGAAATAGACAATGACTGAACTATTGAGGCTTGCTTGCTCCAAGTACCAAGTTTAACAATTATCCTAGAAAAATCAGTGCAGTAGGCAGTCGTAATAGAGGGCTACTGCTTTTTCTAGGATTATGTCTGCATGCAGACATAATTGTATAGTAACGCGGAATAAGGTGGCTTATGTAAATGGTTTTAACGAAGAAAGAGCATTGTTTTCATCAAGGATTCTCTCTACACGTTTCATAACACGTTTCATATGGTCAGTGCTTGCGAAACAAGCTGGATTATCTTTGTATTCACTCCAGATTGCTGTCGCGATTTCAGTTGCTTCTGCAAAAAAGTCTTCAGCAGAGGTAGTACCTAAACTAAATTCTAACGCTCCTGCCGCTGCTGATACACCGGCACCGGCTCCTGCTGTGGCAAAAAAACCGCTGCTTGCTGTAGTAGCTTTTTCAGCCCCGATAGCTGTTGTTTTTCCGGTTAGCCCGTCTCTTGTCGCTTTGCCTGCTAATTGCAAAATTTCCATTAAACATACACGAGCACTATATTGATGTTGGTCAACCGCGCCCATTCTTTTGCTAAAAGCCACTGCTTCTTTAGCATATCGAAGAGCCTCCTCCAAGTGCGAGTTAGAATCACCACGGCGTTTAAAGGCTTCGGCATAGTATTTTGATACCATTGTAAACGGAGATTCATCGATGCTACCAGGAAACAACGGAGATTCATCGAATATTTTACAGGGGCTAGGATGCTTCTCCCTCTCGCTCACCAACTCTCTCGCATACTCCTCATCACCCATCATAATTGTAGGGTACCTACGACATTCATCATCAAGAGCTGTAAACAGCTCCTCCAGTTCTTTTTTCTGATTTAATGTGACTTCTCTCGGCATTTTTAAATCCAAAGTAAACGTAAATAAATCTTATTGTACATTTATTGATATAAAAGTCAAACGAAATCTATTCCAATTGTCGTAGCAAAATGAAAATGTCACATACCATGTTAACTTGTAGTTGAAGACTATGAATCAACCACAAGGAGTTAAGGTGTCATGGGAGTGATTAAGATGAGCGAGAAAGAACGATTACGTAAAGCAGTCTTTGAGATGGTGAAACAAAGACGAATTAGCTTAAAACAAGCTGGCATCCAATGTGAATTAAGTTACAGGCAA
>JAGVKL010000040.1 GCA_020050595.1 Legionellales bacterium | reverse complement strand
GTAAAAAGGCGCTTATTTGCGCCTTTAAATATTTACCAACCCTATGCCGGGAGCTCAATTGTGTTTGAATTTGCGCCGATCCGTCAGTTACGGGCTACTAAACATTTACCCCATTAACTTGTGCGGTAAACTTTCTATCCTTCCTGCTTGGGTAACGATAACGTAATTTAACTTGCGTTGAAGTTCGCTGATGGTATCGGCCCCGGCATAGGTTAGGCCTGAGCGTAATCCGCCAATAATATCAGCTATAATGCCCTCTTCATCATCACGATAAGCCACTTCTGTAGAAACCCCTTCGGCTGTTTTCCACTCATGCATTTGGCCTAAAAACTCTTCTTGGGCTTCGCGCGAGGCCATACCTCGGTAACGTTTGATTTTTTTACCGTTTTCTTTCGTCACAACTTCACCTGGCGTAACGGCTGTACCCGCAAGCATACCGCCAATCATGACAAAATCAGCACCGAAGGCCAATGCCTTGACGATATCGCCTGAGGTACGTATACCACCATCCGCGACAATCGAACGATCCGTACGGGCACAATCTTGGATACAGGTTAACATCGGCACGCCAAAACCTGTTTTAATACGGGTACTGCAAACAGAGCCTCCGCCTATCCCTGCTTTAATAATATCTGCGCCACAAGAAGCAAGGTAATCAGCACCAGCATAGGTGGCCACATTGCCAGCCATAATACAGCGATCACCTAAGAGCTGCCTTAAGCTTTTTAATGTTTTTCCCACGTATTTAGCATGGGCATGAGCAACATCCACACAAAAGAAATCTGCACCCGCATCACGCAAAGCTTCTGCGCGCTCAAGCTCTGCTGTGGTACAACCTACAGAGACAAACGTTAAACCTTCGCAGGCTTTGAATTCACTAATATTATCTTCTACGCTTAAAAACCGGTGTAAAACACCCACACCGCCTTTACTGTGCATAAAATTAGCCATTTTACTCTCAGTAATGGTGTCCATATTTGAACTCATTACCGGCAGTTTTAGGCTTAATTTTTCTAAGCGATCAGTCATGCCAATATCAACGACCCGACGGGATTCATGATGATTATAGGAGGGGATTAGAAGGACATCGTCAAAAGTAATCGCTTGCGTGGACATAAAGTGCCTCAATGGGTAACAAAATGCCTATTTTCGCGATATCAAAGGGTAATTGCAAGCCCCAGCCCAGAATGCCCAGCGCGCCCACACATACACAGAAACTCCGAACCGCGACCGTCAGGGAGCGGAAAAGTTGGGTTCCTGATGGTTGTGACGCGGAGTACTTTTCCGCTCCCTGACGGTCACGGTTCGGAGTACTTTTCCGCTCCCTGACGGTCGCGGTTCGGAGTACTTTTCCGCTCCCTGACGGTCGCGGTTCGGAATATTTTTCCGCTCCCTGACGGTCGCGGTTCGGATTGCTTTGTCTCTTGATCATAATGAGGCGTGGAAAAAGCGCTATAGGGTGTTGCGCGCCGAGCTTGCAACCAGGATGCTGGTTAAAAGTGTCCTTCCATTAGGTCGAAACAACCCAACCTCATAGTCTATCGATTTGTAAATTCCCAATTCAAGGCCTGCCCCGGCCTATTATTATAAATGCTCAGCGGCATAATAAGCTAATCGTGATCGCTCTCCACGAGTCAGTGTCATATGAGCACTATGGGCCCAGTGCTTGAATCGATCGACGGCGAAAGTTAGCCCTGAGGTAGTCTCGCTTAAGTAAGGGGTATCAATTTGCTTAATATCTCCTAAGCAAATAATTTTACTCCCAGGGCCCGCACGAGTAACTAAGGTTTTGATTTGTTTGGATGTTAAATTTTGTGCTTCATCAATGATGATAAAACGATTTAAGAATGTACGTCCGCGCATGTAATTGAGCGAGCGGATTTTAATTTTATTTTGTAACAAATCTTGCGTGGCGTGGCGGCCAAAACTACCGCCTTCTTGAGCACCATGAAGAACTTCAAGGTTATCCATCAAAGCTCCCATCCATGGCGTCATTTTTTCTTCTTCTGTGCCCGGCAAAAAGCCAATATCTTCACCTACAGGGATGGTCACTCGAGTCATGATAATTTCATTGTAACGATTTTGATCCAAGACTTGGGTTAACCCTGCAGCAATCGTTAATAGGGTTTTACCTGTACCTGCGGAGCCTTGTAGGGTAACAAAATCAATTTCAGGGTCGAGCAATAAATTTAAAGCAAAGTTCTGCTCGCGGTTACGAGCATTAATCCCCCAGACACAATGTTTATTTTGGGTATAATCTCGCGCCATTTGAACCACAGCCGTGTCTGCTTCAATTTGTTTTACAATGGCTTGAAATTGATTATCTTCCGTACTTAAACAATCGTTTGGATTCCATTGACTCGTAAGCGGTCCATTAATCCGATAAAACGTATTGCCGCCTTCCTGCCAAGCCTCAATGTCTTTAGCATGCGTATCCCAAAAATCATTCTCAAGAACATGCATACCGCTATGCAATAAATTGACATCATCTAAGACTTGGTCGTTGTAATAATCCTCAGCCAAAATCCCCAAGATGCCTGCTTTAATGCGTAAGTTAATATCTTTAGAAACAATAACGACTTGCTGATTGGGATGTCTTTTCTGCAGCCCTAATGCCGTCGCTAATAACGTATTATCGACTTTATGGCCCGGCAAAGAAATGGGTCTTGTTTGCTCGAAATCATCGGTTTGGAAAAATAAACGGCCGCTGCTTTTCTTATTCTTCAAAAAACTGGGGATGGGTAACCCTGCCACGATTTGCTCATGAGTAGCATTGGTCATGAGCTCCACTAACATCCGGTTGGTTTGGCGAACGTTGCGGGCAACTTCGGAAATCCCTGTTTTGTGGCTATCTAATTCTTCCAAAACGACCATGGGTAGATAAATGTCATGTTCTTCAAAATGATAAATAGCGCTTGGATCATGCATGAGAATATTAGTATCAAGTACAAATAATTTAGTTTTTTTACTGTTATCCATGAAAATTTATCCTATCCATAAAACTATTGATTGTGATGAGGCATGCTTAAGCCGTCAAGTAGATAATTTACTTACCTAATTCTTCTAACTTAGCCAAAACATCATCGACGTGTCCTTTTACGTTTACCTTCCGCCATACATGAACTACTTTACCCTCAGGATCGATTAAAAAAGTGCTGCGCTCAATGCCTCGAACTTGCTTACCATACATGGATTTCATTTTAATGACATCAAATTGCTGGCAAAGTTTTTCTTCCGTATCGCTGATAAGCTCAAATGGAAATTGCTGTTTGGCTTTAAAATTCTCATGGGATTTTAAACTATCACGCGAGACCCCAAGTACCACCGCATTACGGCGGGTAAATTCGCTGTGGCGATCGCGGAAATCTTGTCCCTCAAGGGTGCAGCCTGGTGTTGAGTCTTTCGGATAAAAATACAAAATAACCCACTGCCCACGATAATCTTCAAGACTCTTTTGTAAACTGCTGGTTGCATTAAATTGTTGAGAAGAAACATTCTCGCCTTTATTCATACCTGCTCCACTAATAAAAGTAAATTTTATCATCCAAAACCACATCCACATCCCGCGACTTGCTCGCGAGATCCAAGTACAGCGCGAGATCTCTGGATCCCGCGAACAAGTCGCTGGACGTCGAGTATGATAAAAAATCAATTTCGCGACAGCGACATATATATAACCATTTTCATAAAGCGTGTCCATGAGAATGTAATGAGTTATAATTGCCTCTTTGTTTGTATTCAGGTACTTAGCATGACCGCTAAACATTCACAAAGCGCGACTATTGTAATTAATAAAAAAGCACGCTTTGATTATTTTATTGAGGAAGACTATGAAGCGGGTATTGTGCTTGAAGGCTGGGAAGTTAAAAGTTTGCGGGCGGGGAAAATCAATTTATCAGATGCCCATGTTATCATAAAACATGCCGAAGCTTGGTTGCTTGGGGCTCAAATTCAACCGCTGCCTACAGCATCTGCTCATACTCAGCCCGACATTACCCGCACGCGAAAATTATTATTAAATCGCCGCGAATTAAGCCACTTGATTGGCAGTGTTGAGCGGCAAGGTTATACCATCGTTCCACTTTCACTTTACTGGAAACGAAATAAAATCAAAGTAAATATTGCGCTAGCGAAGGGTAAAAAAACCCACGATAAGCGGGACTCGATAAAAGATCGCGATTGGCAGCGAACTCGAGAAAGGATTATGAAAAATAAGTAATTACGTTCTGTATAGTACAATTTTGCAAACGTCTTTGCGAGCATAGCGAGGCAATCCCCAGTAACCTTGATTATCGTTCTTAGCTACATCAAAGTCACTGGATTGCTTCGCTATGCTCCTCCCAAAGACGCTTGCAAAATCATACCGTATAGCGTTAATTATCATAAAAGCAATATCCACTTACAGGCTGAGGAGTAATCTATGTGCGGGATAATAGGAGCGGCATCACATCGAGACATAACCAAGGTGTTATTAGAAGGATTACGCCGCCTTGAATATCGTGGTTATGATTCAGCAGGCATTGCTGTTATTGATAAAAAAGGCCATTTAAAGCGGTTAAGAATTCAAGGTAAAGTTCAAGCACTGGCTGATGCTATGGCTGAGACGTCGATTACCGGAAACACAGGTATTGCTCACACCCGTTGGGCAACACATGGTAAACCTTGTGAGGAAAATGCTCACCCCCATCTATCCAATGGCGAAGTCGCGGTTGTTCATAATGGGATTATTGAAAACCACGATGATCTTCGTTCTTATTTAAAAGAACTAGGCTATGAATTCACCTCTGAAACCGACACCGAAGTTGCCGCTCATCTTATCCATTACCATTACCAACAACATCAATCCTTATTAACTGCCGTACAAGCCACAGCAGCGCAAATGGAAGGTGCTTTTTCGTTAGGTGTGATACATCAAAATAACCCCCATGAATTGATTGCGCTTCGCAAAGGCAGTCCTTTAGTCGTAGGCTTAGGTATTGACGAGCAATTTATCGCATCCGACGCCTTAGCCTTACGCGCCTTTGCACAGTCCATTATTTATTTAGAAGAAGGGGATAGCGCTCGTCTAACCAATAAAGAGGTAGAGATATATGATGCTAAAAATCAACCCGTGAAGCGAAAAGCACAGCGGTTGAATGATGACATGCATGCTGTCAGTAAAGGCCCCTATCGTCACTTTATGTTAAAAGAAATTTTTGAGCAAACGAAAGTATTAGCTGATACCCTAGAGGGGCGTATTTCAAGCTTTGAGGTATTAAAAGCAAGCTTTGGCGAGCAAGCCGCTTCCATTTTCCCGCAAGTAAAACAAATTCATATTGTCGCTTGTGGCACGAGTTATCATGCCGGATTGGTCGCTAAATATTGGTTAGAGTCTCTAGCAGGGTTACCTACTCAAGTTGAGATAGCCAGCGAATATCGTTATCGAGATGTTGTAGTAAGCGACCAGACGCTTTTCATTGCCGTTTCTCAATCAGGAGAAACGGCTGATACCTTGGCCGCGCTTCAAAAAGCAAAATCACTGCATTATCTTTCTACTTTTGCTATCTGTAATGTTGCTACCAGTAGCTTAGTCAGAGAGTCTGATAGCGTATTTCTCACTCGCGCAGGGGTAGAGATAGGGGTTGCATCGACGAAGGCCTTTACAACACAATTAGCTGCTTTCTTAATGTTGGCGGCGGCTCTATCTAAACCGCAACGAGCAGATGAAGTATTGACACAATTACAGCAGTTACCGGCTAGTTGCGAGAGGGTGTTAAAAATCAGCGGAGACATTGAAAAACTAACCGCAAAATTTGTTAACAAAGCCCATGCTCTATTTCTAGGGCGCGGAGTGGAGTACCCTGTTGCGCTGGAAGGTGCCTTAAAGTTAAAAGAAATTTCTTATATCCATGCTGAAGCTTACCCTGCCGGGG
Source organism: Legionellales bacterium (assembly GCA_020050595.1). GTDB lineage: Bacteria > Pseudomonadota > Gammaproteobacteria > Legionellales > Legionellaceae. The sequence goes on along the minus strand of JAGVKL010000040.1, from coordinate 20,569 downwards.
AATTAAAGCACGGGCCCTTAGCCTTGGTAGACAAAGATATGCCAGTAGTTGCTATAGCACCTAATGATGAGTTATTGGATAAATTAAAATCCAATTTACACGAAGTCAGCGCTAGAGGAGGGCAATTATTTGTTTTTGTTGACGATTCACAAGCATGGCCTTCAAATGGAGCCCATTTAATTCATGTGCCCGCCTGCGGCTCTTGGATAGCCCCGATTATTTACACCATTCCTTTACAGCTTTTAGCCTACCATGTGGCCGTAGCCAAAGGGACCGATGTTGACCAACCGCGTAACTTGGCAAAGTCTGTTACGGTGGAATAAGGTGCAACTCTCGTATAGGCAGATTTTCCGTAGGATAGTTTTATTGAATACGAGTCTCACCTATCCACAAAAGATCCCCTCTCCCGTTAGCGGGAGAGGGCTAGGGTGAGGGCATTAAAATACTTGACCCCCAGCCTATTTTTCTTATCATATCAGAGCAGCCTTAATTAGCTTGCAAACTTTAAGAGGAGCTACCTTACTTATGTCATTACATATTGTCATCTTGGCAGCAGGCCAAGGTAAGCGCATGTATTCCTCTTTACCTAAAGTATTACATCCTATCGGTGGTAAACCCATGTTGCAACGGGTCATTGATACCGCCTTAACCCTAAACCCTGACGCCATCCATGTGATCATTGGTCATGAAGCGGAAAAAATTCAAGCAGCGCTCCCTGAGCGCCCTATTCAATGGATTTCGCAAGAGAAACAGTTAGGCACCGGGCATGCAGTTATGCAAGCATTACCTTCTATTCCAGCAACAAGCTATGTCTTAGTTTTATGCGGTGATGTCCCCCTTATTCAAACCCAAACTTTGTCCTCGTTGGTTGATGATTGTCAAACTGCCCACACCCTCTCATTGTTGTTAGCCAATATGCCTGATCCCACAGGACTTGGGCGCATTATTCGCAATGAAAAAGGGCAAATTACGGCGATTGTAGAAGAAAAAGATGCATCCCCCGCCCAGCGAGAAATCAAAGAAATATACAGTGGTATTTGCTGTGCAAAAGCATCCGATTTAGCTCGTTGGCTTCCTAGATTGACTGCTCATAATGCACAGGGCGAATATTATCTGACAGAAATCATTGCGATGGCAGTAACAGAGCACTTATCTATAGGCTCTTTAAAGGTCTCTGATAATATAGAAATTTTAGGGATTAACAACCGCCTACAGCTACAACAAGCCGAGCGCGCTTGGCAGGGGCGCACTGCTAACGAATTAATGCTGTCAGGAGTTACCCTAGCAGATGCATCTCGGATTGATATACGGGGTGAATTAAACTGCGGCAAAGATGTATTTATTGATGTCAACACTATTTTTTCAGGTCAGGTCGCTCTGGGCGATGGTTGTATTATTGGAGCGAACTGTAATCTTCATAACGTGACACTAGGCGATTCTTGTGAAATTTTGCCTAATAGTGTTCTTCATGATTGCCATATTGGCAACAACTGTCATATTGGCCCTTTTGCCCGCCTGCGTCCAGGGACGCAATTAGGGGACAACTGCAAAATTGGTAACTTTGTTGAAACGAAAAATGCCGTCTTTGATACCGATAGTAAAGCCAACCATCTTAGTTACCTAGGGGATGTGACGATTGGGAAAAAAGTAAATATTGGCGCAGGCACCATTACCTGCAATTATGACGGCGTGAATAAACACCAAACCATTATTGAAGACGGCGCCTTCATCGGCTCAGACACCCAACTCGTAGCACCTGTGAAAGTAGGTGCTCATGCAACCCTCGGCGCAGGCACCACGCTGCGTAAAGATGCCCCGGCTGGTGAGCTTACCTTAACTGAAGCGAGACAAAAAACTATTTATGGGTGGGCAAGGCCTAAGAAGGGGGAGTAGGGGGCCTGGTGCTGATATCTGGCTATTTAACTTTTCCGCTCCCTGACGGTCGCGGTTCGGATTCTTTGTTTATATGCGGTTCGGGTTTTTTGCGAATGTGGAATTTAACTTTTACGCTCCCTGATGGTCGCGGTTCGGATTCTTTGTTTATATGCGGTTCGGGTTTTTTGCGAATGTGGAGGCTGGGGTCAGATGTGCAGATACCGCTCCCCTCTCCACCGCGCGTAGCGTGGGGGAGAGGGTTAGGGTGAGGGGGCTCTACATTCTTCTTGGTCCATTCTCTTGCAAAAATTCTTGCATAGCCACTCCCCGTGCCTGTACCTCTTTGGCTAGGGTAGCTAAATGGCCGGGGAAAACGGATAATTTTTCATTGATTGCCGTATTGATGCTTTCTATAGCCTGCTGCATAACGGGATCATCCAGATCAACATCACCCGCCTCGGGAAAGGCGTCTAGAACTCTTTTTAATTCAACTAACGAGGCTTTTTCTTTTCCTCGCGTAAAGAGATGGGTAACGCTATGATCCATTTCTCTGTGATAGTCTGTCACTCGAGTTCTTAAGCAGCGAATAAGGTCCACTAACTCTCTACGGCTAAAGTCATGGTAAGCAGAAAGGCTTTGCGGATCTGGGCTTTGCATTAGCCATGCTTTTAATATTTCATCTTCCATCCGATTAAGCGTTTTATAAAAACGGCTTTCACCCGTGCGATTCATCTTAAACCAACGGGTCTTATCCTCAGTCATATCACTTCTAATCGCAGCAAGCTTAGCTTCGTGAATCAATGTTAAAGCTCGTTCATACGTGTCTGCTCCCGCTAGATTAGTGGTTACTGTGTCAATTTGGCGAGTACGCGAAGTTGCCAAATGACCTTTTGCCTTATAGTCTCTACTTAATGTCTGAAGTGCTGTTCTAAGCTCTGCTGCTGTCTCAGGACGAGGAGCATCTCCCCCCGCAATAAAACGCATATCTGCAGCTAAACTAAGAAGAGCTCGCTGTTGCGTAGTGGTAAGAGCCCTTACTTTAGGCGATTCTCCTACTGAAGCAGCCGCTAAAATATCGCTGGTTTTTTGCTTATACCATGCCAACCCGGTTGTAAGAAAAGCAAGATTATCCTCATTAGACCAAGCATCCCTGGTTGACGGACATCCTTCTCGTGTAACCAAAGCTTCGCTCTTTATAAGGCGCATTAAAATTTTACGCTCTTGTGCTAAATCACCATTATGGAGGATGCGATCACCGAAAAGACGTCTCTTTTGTGCAACCATAGTGTCTGCTGCCTTTGCTGCATAAAACGCTAAAATAGCCCTATTCGTTAATGCCCTGTCACGCAATTCAAAAAGACATGCCGTGGTATTATCAAATAAAATCGCATTTTGGCGGTCTGGGTTAGCAGCTACACGCTCGCTTAAAAATATAAGCGTTTCTAAAGATACCGCTCCATAATACCGAACTAATCCGCCCAATCTTTGCTGATGAAGCGCCCCATCATCACCCGCTAAAGCATCAGCGATAAGCGTTGCGAAAATGGGGGCTTTAGCGGCATCCGCGCTAATTAAGCGAAGAACTTCCGCCAAGTTAGGCAATCCCACTAATTTTGCCGCATGGGTTTGAAGCAACCGGCTACTTGCTTCACTTTGCTGTTCATTTCGAATGACCACATCAAAATGGCTGAAGAGCGTAGTGAGGGTAGCCTCATTACACCCTGCCTGCCTAGAAGCCATTGCCAGCCCACTGATAGCCCCTTCTACCCTTGCTAGATCAATCGCTTCATCATTGATCCATGATAATAATGGCCTAATATTATCAGCGCTCTTTAATATAAATGAATGATGCGTTTCCAAAATTTGAATAAATTTTTCAAATCGTGGTTGGCTCAGGCTAGCAAATAACTGCTTTTGCATTGTAAAACAAGCTGCCATTAAACCCTCTATGCTGCGTTGACCTGTGGCAGCTAGTGAGAGTGAGTGGAGCGCTGCTCCGGCACCAGCACCAACCGGCCCGACAACTGCGGCGCGAGATTGAGCCGCGGTATCAATCTTTGCAAGGACTTCCACAAAAGAAGCCACCCGTGCAAATTCAAGGCCCTTACTTGGATCAACGCTATCCCTAACCAATGTCCATAGGGAAGGGGTGTTACTCAGAAACAATAAATGTCTATCTAAAAGAGTTACGAGACCTTGTTTAAGTTCAGATTGAGCCGTAGCGCCCTTAAATAACACGCCGCTTAACTCATCAAGCATCTTGGTCACAAAAATAAACTCATTCTTCGTTCTTGCTTTACCTATCCAGGCAAAATAAATAACAAGATCCTCTTTGCTTATGCCTTCATCACAAAGACAACCAATCAAACGACTTAAAGCTTGGCTATCCAGGTGCGTTGAAAACCCTTGAAATAGCGGTGTACGCAGGAAGTCCATGAGTAATTTAAAACGGTCTCCGTCTAGGTGCGCTAACGTGTCAGGGTCAAATGCAGCAGAAAAAGCACTATAAAGCCTACTTAAATTACCTACAACTTTTTCTAGGTAGGCTGTTTTCTCAGATTTTTTTAATTTACTCGCATTTATTTCTTGCTCTAGCTCTACGAGTTGTTTTTGGTGGCGCACTAAGATCGTACCTTCCAATTTTAAATACTGAGATAACCAAACAAACCACGACTTACCAGCGTAGGAGAAGTGGCTCTGAATAACCTTGCTTAACTGTGGTAACGATGTCTTTTTATCCGCCAATTGCCGCCACAATAAACAAAGAGCTTCTTGATACTTCCCACTCTTATCTTTTTTCCACCATTCAAGGGTTTTATCCAGTAATGTTTCAAACGTTGACCAGGCAACCTTATCTGATCCGATAGATTCAAGCACGGTACAAAAAGAATCCAGTAATGCATAAGCAATTTCTGGATCAAGCCCTTTTGTCAAACGCTCGAGTTTGGTCAAAATCGGTAAATATTTACGTGGAGCACTTGCAACAAGAGTCGTTAACCTAGTATGCAACGCATCAGGATCGCCCGGGGCTCCTATGGTATCTAAAAATCGAGCGATGACATCCTCTCCTGCGCTCATGCCAGCAGCAGGAGCACCACCCTTAATTAGCGCACAACTTCTATCCACGATTGCTGGAGCAATAGGATCAGGAGTAGCAGCAGGTAAAGCGATCGTAGGCTCGTTATAGGCTTTCAGTTTCAAGCTTAATGCAGGAGCCTCCGGCAATTTAAGCTCTTCCGCAGCCTTATTATAGGCAGCCGCTAATCGCTTTGCTTCCCCTGTTATTTTAAGTTCAAAAGCGGCAATTTTCTCTGCATTAGTTCCGCTACTTTCGGTCAATAATCGTGTCCACTCTTTATCAAGCTCATCTAAGGATTGGCTAACCAATGCCGTAAACGTTGCTCGAGTAGCAGGGGAAAATGCGCCAAGAAGTGTTAAACACCAAGCTGAATACTGAGAACGTGCATCCCAATAAACCAGTTTGATTTGTGTTTCTAGGCTTGCAAAATAGTCTCTTAAGGCCATGACGCGCTGGAAACGGTTTTCATCACTATCACCAGCAATACCTCGGGCTGCAAATAATGCCTTGATTTCTTTAAGATCAACACCGCTTTTTTCGTAGGAAGCCTCTTCTGCAATTAAAGAGCTTCGTAAACAAAAATGATAGACATCACCTTCCGTACCATTTCGAGCCGTACGGCCTCCCACTTGAGTAAGCTCATTGGTGCCACTGACATCCAGCACTAATACACCTTGAACGCTTAAGTTATCACCTCGGCCAAAACCAGAAGCAATGATACAAGTACCTTGCGTCTTACTACCATTTTCCCATTTTTCTTGTTGATGTTTTTCGGCTAAAAACTCGGTGGAGCTTCGAGGATCACTTGCGGTATAAAGCATGAGGCAGTCCATCTCTTGTGGTGTAAAGAGAGATTCTGCTGCTTGAATTCTAGTAATAGCATCTCGTAAATCTTTCGCTTGCTTATCATCCTTACAAGCGATAAGAATAGATTTTTTCTCGCGTAAAGCTGTTTTCATATGATCGATTACGGCTCTATAACGAGCATTCTCATCCTCATAGAACGATGCAGGTTTCCATGAGCGGACATCCGTAAGATTGGTGGGAACATGCAACACATCGGTCCCGCTATGCTCAGCCAATCGTGCCATCTGGCTTGGAGAAATGGTACCTGAAAAACCTTCCCAGCGGCCCCATAACTCACTAACCCGCTCTAAAGCCGTACGCGAACTAATAATATCGCTTTCAAGATGGACATGAAAATCAGGTAATTCTCCTTTCGCTAGTGCTTCTGCATTTAAACGAACAGCCAATAATTGATGAACGCCTCCCACATAGCTTGAACCAATCTGCTTTTGATTGTCTTTGCTAAGCGGAACTGGATCGCGAAGCTTATGCGTCGCATGGCCTACTTGGACATCGGTATACACCACAGTAAAATCGCGATCGATCGTTAACCCTGCTGCCTCATGCGCTGCTTGCAGCCATTGGACTAATTGCATGGGAGGATCCGTTTTAATCATTGGATCAATTAATAACTCTCTTGCTTCATTATCGCGAGCAGCTGATTGAAGCTCTTTTATTAATTCTCCTAGCAACGCCCTTGTTATCAAGCCTTCGCTTAACATTGCTGCTTTGTGTTTGTCATAGAACGCATTAATCAATTGATAAAACCACATCATTTCTGTTGGTGTTCTACCCGTTGGTTTAGCGTAATTAAATAGCGTGGTATCGCCCTGTTCAAATAAGGAAAAGTCGCATTCGTCCACCAGCCCCACACGCCCTTTGCGACTGATATCAATAGGGCGGCCATGATAGCTTTCTTTATCTGAAAACAACGATAAATCACCTATGGTTGAATAATGTATTTGGCTTTTCTTATAGATGTCATGTGAAGAATCAGGATCAATATACGCCGAATCAAGCCCTAAATAACTGTAAAAACTTTGGTAATCCTCTTCATCACGCACAGCTAACGTTCGTTTTGCCGTACAAATATCAACGATTTTTCCTTGCCCTGCATAACGAGCTGCTCTTAAGGCAATAAAATGGCTTTTACCTTCACCGGTTGCCACCTGAGAAACACGTGAGGGACTATCGCTATCACAAACTTCATTGGCCAGCAAAGCAAATTGCTGCGCTAAGTGCGGGTACTTACCCGTGGTTCTTCCCATCACTTCAAATAACACAGCCCAAATAATAGCGAGCTTATCATCATTGACGGCTTCATCTCGCGATAACGTTCTAAAAAGGGCTTGGAGCTCTTGTTTATTAAGCTCATTGAGTGCTACAGGAGCCGCCCCTGGACTGAGGCTAATTTTTTTGACACCTTGCTCTAGGTGCTTAATTTGAGAAAATAGTCGAGCTAGACGTAAACTCTCGTCTCCACTTAATCGGCGACGCTTGCCATCCGCTCCGGTCAATTGAGTTTCTTCAATTAAGCGTTCAAAATCACGCCCTCTCGTTGTGCCCACGGAACCATAATCCATCCTTACCGTGCTCAAAGGATGGCGCTCAAAATCACGAAGCGCTGCAGGGAAGCTAGCTGGGGTTTCTGGCGATTTTATGATTCTTAATAAATCATCCGCGCTAGGAGCAGGTTGTACAGGATAGTAAGTGATTAATACGTCCAAATGCTCTCTAAAACTAGCTATTTTTTCTAATAACTTTTCTCCTTTGCGGCAACGGTCTTTAAGAGAAACGCTTTGCGTTGAAACGGTAGGAGCAAATGTATTCCAAGCAAAGATATGACATAATTTTAATGCCTCTTCGCCTTTATAATCATGCAAAATCGTAGCGCATAAATGACGTGCTTCACTGGATCCATTGATGGTTTTAAATAAAAGAGATACCGTTTCAGGCCAATGTGCTTTAACTACTGGGTGAGAGGGTTCTATTTTTAATAACGTTTCGATAATCTTAAAGCGTTCACCTAACTCCGCTATCGTGGGGCTTGACGCTAAAAACTCAAACACCTCTAAATTAGATTTTCCATAACGTTCTAAAAGTGCATTAATTTTTGTAAAAAGAGGGAAGGCACCTCCATGCTCTCCACCTTCAAGCAGTGCTATCTTACAAAGCGCATTTTTTTGTAAGTCATTAAATAAAGGATGTTGCGCAATACTGCTTAATATGGTTTTTAACCCTTGCGGCAATGCTTTTTCAACACGTGCAAGCGGTTGGCTTCCAAGCCGTTCGCTCTCTATGAGGGTTTTAAGTAAACGGGCGGGGTAAGGCTCCCCTGCTGACGGCAGTAACGTAGAAAGAAGCTCATAGAGATAGTCTGCACTCCAATAAGTCCCTTCTTTGCAAGTATTCAATACCCCCATAACCTGATCAAGTTCGTTAATATACGTCTTGTTGTATTGAAAACCTCTTAATAATTGCATTAAAGGCACTAATACATCATTGCCATTGGCCGAAGCAGGTATAGCCACATGATCCTTTAAAAATTTCCAAACTACGGCCTCACGAGCACCCAAAAGCATTAAGCCCGCGGGCTTGTCCCGTTCTTCTTCACTTAATCGACGAACATTACCCCGTTCAGAGTAATTAAAGACAAGACCTTGAGCTTTAAGGGTTTCAATATAAGTAACGCGCAGCGCCATGCTAGCCTCTGCACTGCGGCTTTGTTTTAATGCTCGAACTGTGCTTAAAAGATCAGCCCACTTCATAGAAGCTAGGCTAGCTAAATTGCTTTTAGTAAAATCAAGCGACAATAGCTGATTAACCAATAAATCAATTTCTTGGCGTGCACCTAAAGGTGCTTTATCCATAAGTTTAATCAATGATTTTACATTGCTATCATTAAAAAGTGCGGCTAGTTTAAAAATAGTAGTTTGTAAGTTGGTTGATAAATTATTAAAAAAAGCATCTTCCGAGAGACTCTCTTCCATTGATGTAACAATGGAGCGGAGCTTGTTTGAAAAACCTGTATTATCTCCTCGGTACTTTCGAGACAAAATATCTGCAACCTCAAACAAGGTGCCCTGAGGATAAGAAAGGGTTACGGAATATAATCTAGCCTGCGGGGCATAAGAGTAGGGTTTATTTAAGAATTTGTCGCCCGTTAGAAATAGGGGCTGCAGCCGCTCTATCACATCCAAATTGACTTTGAATTCTTTATTTCCTTCCTCATAGGCGATTCTAGCGATCGAACGAGCTACTGCTTCTAAGAATTCAGCATCCCACTCTTGAATACGTGCTGCCACATCAAGGATATTACCGTCATACTGTGTATGAATCAACAACAATGCGACTTGTATATTTTTTGCTCGATCAGTAGGCGTAGACGTCGTTAAAATACCGCACAATGCGCCATAAATTTCACTAGGAAGCGATTTCTTTGCTAGTAGGCGCATTAACTCAAGTGGTGTCAAAGAGAAGATCACCCCATCACCCTGCATAACGGGTGTGTAGGTAGGTAGGCCTGTAGGATAATTAGGAATACGCGTACGTTCATCAACAAGGGGTTTAGGTGGATGAAAATCACTTAGTTGAAGCTCTGGGCCAAATTGACGAAAGCCTTCATACCTTAACGCATAGGGCACACCCCCATGGGTCATATCCATGCTTGCAAGTGAATCTAGAAAGCGTCGTTGTGATGCAGGAACTGCAATATGTTTTAAACTTTCTAATATACGATCCATAAAGACCAACACATTGCCTTCAGGAATCCCATCAAATTCATTACCTCTGAGTGACAATCCCATGGTTTCAAGTTCGTCAACAAAGTAGCAAAACCCTTTCCATAAGGCATTCATATTGTCCCATTTTGCTGCTTTCATATGTGTTACATACAAAGAAAGCCATGCTTTTGTACATGCTGGGCTCTTAGAAAGCCTAGATAACATGTCATCTAATGTAGTGGTAAATTCTTTATTAAAAAAGCAATCTAAGCTTATCGGCGGTTCTTGGGCGATAAACGAGCGTTGGAATGCATTAAAAAAGTCTTTACCAAGGACATCATGGATACGTTTAAAGCTTGTGAGAATAAACGTTACCCCTTGATCACCATGTAAATATTTGGCATGACCTAATACCCGCATAAATGCTAGATCACCGATTGTTGCTGCCTGAAACCACTCTCTTAATCCTTTATCTTGTTTAGCTAATAATGCGTTAGAGAGCGCGGGTACTGTCAGGGAAAGGTCGGCTTCCGATTTGGCAAGAAACGCTCTAACACCCGCCTCTCCTTGATATTGCCACGCTTGCATAAAAATAGGCCATTGCCGTTTTAATCGTTCTTGTTGTGGTGTTAAAAGCGCACTCAGTGTTGGGTTTGCTGCGATGAAAGCCACCACTTCTGCCTCATAACTGGGCTTTGCGGGCTGCAAAAGAGAAAATACGGCCATAACTTGCCAATCTTCTAGCTCTAAGGGGACCTCTTCTGAACGAGAGGTGTAGCGTTCAATCGCTAGCTGTCTGAAATCACCTAGCCAAGGTTCTAATTTAGACGTTACTGTTTGTAGTACAGGCGTTAGTGGATTAGGTTCTTGTGCAAATCCACGAAGTGCATCATAGCAGAGCACCATTTCCCCTTCATGCGAGCGCTGCATGAAGAAACCGCGAGGTAAATTTGTAGGATTAAGGCCTGAGGCCAGTAGCCTTGCGTGAGGTAATAACGCCTTAACTGCCTCTTGGGTCATTTGTTTAATAACTTGTGGCGCTTTCGCATGAGGATTAGCATTGATCCAGGTGTGAAAAAGATTTTGTAATAGAGTTCGGCCTCTTATGGTTAACTTAGCCATGCTCGCATCAGGCTTTTCATCAGCTGGTAATGAAGCAACATAAGCACCCAAAAGCGCATCGATATTGCCATAATTCACGAGGGTAGCACCAAATGCTTCTTCTGCATTGGCCATAGTTTGCGTTTCACCTTGCCGTAACTGGCGATGGACGCTAACCTGTTGCTGTTGCTGCATTTGTAATTCAGGTCCTCCACGCCGCTTTTGGATAGGCCAAGCTTCCATGGTAGCCGCTCCTGCAGAAGCGGTATGGTGCAAGGCCCCTGCTGCACCGGCACCTGCCCCACCTGTTGCAGCTGCAGATTCCATCACCGTTGCAACGGGAGAGGCCGGCTTAAGCGACTCATAAAGCTCCGCTTCTCGCGAAGAACCATGGCGATTCGTAAGCAGTACATTATTCAACTGAGCATAGGCTGAAACTAATGCTCGTAATTCTGGCGTGTTATTTTTAACATCCAACTCTGGAATGCTAATTAAGCAAGACCATCGTTTTTCAATAGCTTTTGCCGTAATGGCTTTAATTAGCGCTAGAGAAGCTGTGGGATTTTCTAGCAAACCTCTTAATTGCAATTTTTTAATCGCGAATTGATCCTGATTTAATAAGTCAAAGACTTCTAGCAGTAACCTATTTGCTTCTACATTCTCGGGAAAGCATGAGAGACTTAGCGCGCCGAAAGGAAAATAACTGTCTTTACCCGCCAAATGATCACGCAGCTTCGTTAGATAGAGCACAGCATCCTCTTTCGGATAAGCCGCAAAAAACTCAGGTCTTGCGTCTTCATACATGCGCCGGATAACTTGTTGGTCGATAGGATCCGATAAAAGATTTAAAACGGCTTCTAGGCCCTGAAGTCCCATATCCGCCACACAATCCTTGAAATCGTCCTGCGTTTTTCTAGGCTTTAATATGTCTTGATGCTTAAATAAATGGGTCAACCAATAGGTAGCTGCCCGCTTCCAATAATTATCGACGACACCCGCACTATAGCCATTCATACTAAGCCAACGATTTCGGCTTAGAATAGGAGGAAGCTCCTTCTCTAAGGCCTTCATAAGTCCGGGATGATCAGAATTAAACGTTGTAACATAAGGATTTTCTGAGAAAAGACTTACTATCCTTGCTTGCAATTGAGGAGTTATCTCAAAATAAGGCGGGAGATAAATACTGACGGCGGATTTTCTCGTCTTTGTTCGGATAAAATTTAATAGTAGTAATTCTATCGCATTATGATCCCTCGTTTTTTTATCAGGGACAGGGGCAGCACCAGCTCCCGCGCCAGCAGCTGTTGAACTTAGCGGACGTATTAAAAAAGCTTCAAGCAATGCCGTTTCTTCCGGTGATCGACCATAATCAAACCTTTTAGCTACTACGAATTCCATGTCTATAAACTCAGGAAGATTTAGCTCAGAACGGTCTTCGGTGACTGTTAGTATTTTCTTGCGTGCTCCGCGGCTAAAAAGATCCGCAACCTCAGTGATCACCCGAGGAACATCAAATTCATATTCTTCTAAAGTTTTGGAAACCTGCTCCAAAAGTATCGCCGCACTTTCAAGATAAGCATTTTTATATAAGGGAGCTTCCGCTGTTAACTCGCTATCATGAAGCGCTTGTATTAATGCCCCGATATCACCAGCCCGCCATTCCTTGCGGTCATGGCGAAGAGGATGTCCCTCTCGAGTTAGGGTACCTAAAGACGCAACTGAAGCTAGACTGCGAAATGCAGCACCCCCCTCCAAAGCATTGCTAGTTTCTGTCAATGTTTTAGTCCCTGGAGGAGAAAATTGAGGGCCTGCAATACCTAAAAATGCCGCATCGCAATAAGCACGTTCATCACGCTTTAATGTATAAGCTTTACCTTTACCGAACTGTGAGCAGAAAAAACTTGATAAGGCTGCAGGAAAATCAGCGCCCAATTTAAATTGGGCCGGCGTTACACTTCTTGTGCCAGCAGTCCATGCATACATCGTTGTGGGAAACCATTCTTCAAATTTAGCTAACGCAGCTAAACCTGTGGATTCTAAAGAGCTTGTATTGCTATGCTCAAAGCAATTAATGGGCCGCCGCAGGGCACGAGCGTAGTCTTTATTTTCCTCGGGCTCTGGAAATAACCGGTAAACTAAGGCCTTTTCAGCTTCGGTTAAAGGCATTTCACAATAGATATCAACAAAAGGCGGATTATGAAGATGCTCTGAACGCCGACGATAATCCTCATCCATAGGTCGCTTCAACCGAATAACACCCCATTTCGGCATCCCCTTAGGATCTAAATTAAAATCAACGATCATTACCCCTTCTTCCTTGCGCATTGATTCAGCAATAGAGCTTACTTCGCGTAAACGCAAGATAGTACCTTCTGGTTTTAAACGATCAATCGCTATGATATCGCGTAACCCTTCCACAGCGCGCATCATATCGATATAAGTCAAACTTTGCGGCATTTTACTCTGAGCGGTCGCCAATTTTTCCAAAAAGCCTATCTGTGCAGAAGGCTTGCCTCCTTTAGGAGGAACAAGAATAAAATTCGTTTGAATATGCTTTTTAACGGCTGCATCATTAGCCAAAGTATCATGGATCTTCTTAAGTATTTCTTCGGACGTAAATAAGCTCCCATCAGCTGGTGCTTGCAACTTTTTGATAATTAGATCAAAAAGTGTGGCATAACTACCAAGCTCACCTTCTTTGGCCAATTCCGCTTCTAAAAGTTCAAGATCGAATAGATCGGGAAAGTATTTATCAAACGTTTCTGCAATAGCTTCAAAATTGTCAAAAGAATACCGGGCAAATAAGCGGGGATGCGTTGTTTTATACATAGTTAGAGCCAGTCCTACAAGGAGCCATGTGTTCAATTATAACACATATAGAAGTCTTTGCGTAACTAACTATGCCTCTTTCTTCGTTACTGTTCCCGGGACTGGCGGATCGGCACAAATTCAAACACAATTGCTCCCGGGATAGGTAAATGTGGTCATTGCTTCGCGAGGGCTCGCAATGACGAGATTCATACTACTGTAAAGACAGAATTTACATGCCTCGTAAACGATTACCTTTTTACAACCAATAAACAAATATAAATAAAAATAACCACACCACATCCACAAAGTGCCAATACCAAGCGACGGCTTCAAAGGCAAAATGGCGTTCGGGGGTAAAATGGCCGCGCAGCGATCGTATTAAGATCACAATGAGCATGATGGTTCCGATGGTAACGTGCAAACCGTGGAAGCCTGTTAACATAAAAAAGGTGGTGCCATAGATACCCGCATCCAAGGTTAAATTCATTTCCGTATAAGCTTCATAGTATTCATGCGCTTGGAGAAACAAGAAGAGGATACCCAGCGCTATCGTCAAGCCTAAGCCTATATCTAGCTGGCGGCGTTTATTTAATTTCAAAGCCCAATGAGCCCAGGTAATGGTCGCCCCTGAGGTTAATAAAACCAAGGTATTGATAGCCGCTAAGCCCCAAGCGCCCATGCCTTCATGAGCACCGACATACATTTGATTATTCGGATTATCGAGTAAAGGCCAGGCAGCTTGGAAATTTGGCCAAAGGGTAATGTGGGTAATCGGATGAACTTCACCGCCTAATAGAGGAACACTCCACATCCGCGAAAAGAATAATGCCCCAAAAAAAGCCCCAAAAAAACAAACCTCCGAAAAAATGAACCAACACATCCCCCAGCGGAAGGAACGATCGACTTGAAGATCATAAAGGCCTTTTTCATTTTCATAAATGACTTGGCCAAACCAACCAAACATCATGAAAAATAGGATAAAAAGGCCCAACGTAAAAATATAAGGCCCATACCAATCAGCATGCAGCCAAGACCCAGCGCCTACCAACATGGTGGTTAATCCAACTGATCCTACCAAAGGCCAATGGCTTGGCTTAGGAATAAAATATGTACCGTGTGCACCCATAATGTTTTTTCTCCAGTAATAACCCCTCACCCTAACTCTCCCCCGCTGGGGAAAAGATTAGGGTGAGGCAAGCAGCTGTAGGTTCGGCCTTGGCCCAACCCTGAGGTATCGTCACTTTTTAAACGGTAGCCTGGTTGCTTGCAACCAGGAAAGCATGCCATAACGTGCATCAATACTTAAAGTCTTTTTAAACTGTAGCCTGGTTGCTTGCAACCAGGAACGCATCTCATAACGTGCATCAATACTTAAAATCCCTGGTTGCAAGCAACCAGGCTACATAGTTTAACAAAAAGTGACGATACCTCAGAGCCCAACCTACAATCCTCTAGATATTTCTCAACCCCTCATCCGGCTCTATTTGTCACATCAAACAACGTATACGCTAAGGTAATCGTCTTCACATTGAGCGGCAAGTCATTATCAATGTGAAAAAGTAGCGGCATATTCATGGCTTCATGGCCATTTAATGTTTGTTGGGTAAAGCAAAAGCACTCCGTTTTCTTTAAATATTTCGCCGCAATCCCAGGTGTTACGCTGGGGATTGCTTGTACAACCATGCGTTGGTTAGTTTGATTTTCCGCATAAAAAGCAAGCTTCGCTATTTCGCCGGGGTGTACTTTTAATTTATGTACTTTCGGATAAAAGGCCCACGGCACGCCGCTATTATTCGTTGCGACAAATTCTACCCATACTTCTCTTTTGTCTACTTTTACTTTACTTGCATCATAAGCCTGAGCTTGAGTTACTTTACCGTTAATTCCTAAGGTTTTACACAACGTATTATAAATAGGAACCAAGGCAAAGCCAAAGGCGAACATGCCTAAGACAATTCCCATTAAAATCACAATCAACTTTGCATGATTTTTTACAGCCATTATTTCGTCTCTAAGCTAACCTGCCCCTAAAAAAGGGGGAACCCTGATATGTCCAAATAAAATTGAGTAGGTTAGGCCTTGGCCCAACCTACTAAAAATTTGGATATATGAGAGCTTCCCCCCTAAAAAACATCCGGCGGCGTACTAAAACTATGATAAGGAGGGGGGGATGACAAGGTCCACTCCAACCCATGAGCGCCTTCCCATACTTTATCATCCACTTTTTTCCCACCGCGAACCGTGGCAATGACATTGTATAAAAACAATAATTGTGAAAAACCAAAAATGAATGCGCCAATCGATGAGATCATATTAAAGTTAGTAAACTGTAACGCATAATCAGGGATCCGCCTTGGCATACCGGCAAGCCCTAAGAAATGCATGGGAAAAAAGGCAATATTGACCGAAATAACCGACAACCAAAAATGCCATTTACCCAAGCGCTCGTTATACATATGCCCTGTCCATTTAGGTAGCCAATAATAGGTCGCGGCCATCAGTGCGAAAATGACACCTGGTACTAATACATAATGGAAATGAGCCACTACAAAATAGGTATCCTGGTATTGATAATCCGCCGGCACTAACGCCAACATGAGACCGGTAAAACCGCCAATGGTAAAGAGAAACACAAAAGCCACGGCAAAAAGCATGGGGGTTTCAAACGTCATTGCCCCTTTAAACATTGTACCGACCCAGTTAAATACTTTAATCCCTGTAGGGACCGCGATTAACATCGTCGTGTACATAAAAAACAATTCAGCGCCCAAAGGAACACCCGTGGTAAACATATGATGTACCCAAACGATAAAGGAAAGAAGCGCAATACTAATAATCGCATACACCATAAAATGATAGCCAAATAAAGGTTTACGGCTAAACGTGGGAATAACTTCTGAAATCACCCCAAACGCCGGCATGACCAACACATACACTTCAGGATGGCCAAAAAACCAGAAAATATGCTGAAATAAAATAGGATCCCCACCGCCCGCTGCTTCAAAGAAGCTGGTACCAAAATGGCGATCAGCCAACATCATCGTTACTGCACCGGCCAATACAGGCATAATAGCGATTAATAAAAACGCCGTGACTAACCAGCTCCATACAAAAACCGGCATTTTCATTAGCGTCATACCCGGAGCACGCATGTTTAAGATGGTCGCAATGATATTAATCGAACCCATGATGGAGGATAATCCCATCATATGGATGGAGAAAATCATAAAATCCGTACTAGGGGGGGCATACTTGGTCGATAACGGCGCATACATCGTCCAACCAAAATTAGGGCCGCCACCTGCATGAAACATCGTTGACGCTAATAAAGCAAAGGCAAACGGTAAAATCCAAAAGCTCCAATTGTTTAGCCGAGGTAAGGCCATATCCGGCGCACCAATCATCATCGGTATTTGCCAGTTGGCAATACCGGTAAAGGCTGGCATGACCACGCCAAAGAGCATGATTAACCCATGCAGTGTTGTCATCTGATTAAAGAAATTAGGATCAACGAAGCGGTGGCCTGGTTGAAACAATTCAGCACGAATAATTAACGCCATACCGCCCGCAACAAAGAAGCTAATCAATGCCAGCCATAAATAAAGCGTACCAATATCTTTGTGGTTGGTCGTAAATAACCAACGCTTAGCGAAACCGATTAGGCCTTTGCCTTGCTCAGGGCCGTGGTGTTCATGCTCTTCATGTATGTCGTGAATGCTCACTGTTTGACTCATTGTAAACCTCCAGCTTGCGCTTTATCTACCATCGTAGGTGATTGAATTTGACCTTGCCGAACCGCCGCAACATCGGCTGGTTGAATTAAATCATCCGTATTGTTACCCCAAGCGTTTCGCTCGTAAGTCGTAATTGCCGCAATCTCTTCATCCGTTAATTGATCTTTATACGGTTGCATAGCGGTACCTGGTATGCCATTTAAAATCATTTCAATATGCCTTGAAATAGGGTTACCCACCGCCACGGAACTATTTTTAAGCGCGGGATAAAGGGGAGGGATCCCTTTGCCATTTGCCTGATGACACGCAGAGCAATAGAGATTGTATTTATCTTGACCCAATTGCATCAGTTCGGCCCGTGTCATGGTTTTTTGTGCAGCAGGTTCATCCTTTGCGACAGCGTATTTATCTTCCACCGCTGTTTGCTGACTCACCCATTGGTCAAATTCTTCTTCACTCACCGCCTTCACTACAATAGGCATATAGGCATGATTGATCCCACAAAGCTCTGTGCATTGCCCTCGATACACGCCCGGCTTTTCAATACGAGCCCAAGCTTCATGCATGTAGCCCGGAATGGCATCTCGCTTGATACCAAGCTCAGGAACCCACCAAGAGTGGATTACATCATTGGCGGTCACTAAAAAGCGGATTTTTTTATGCACGGGTACGACCAATGGTTTATCGACTTCTAATAAATACCATTGCCCTTTAGGTTGTTGATTTTGGATTTGATTGTAGGGTGTCGCTAAATTACTGAAATAACTAATCCCTTGATCTAAATATTGATATTGCCGTTTCCATTGATAGCCAACGACTTTAATCGTCACATCGGAATCAGAGCTATCTTCAAGACGAATTAAAACTTTCGTTGCCGGTATGGCAAGACCTATCAATATAAGGAAAGGAATCACAGTCCAAACTATTTCTAAGCGCGTATTCACATGGAAGGTTGCCGGGGTATACCCTTTTGATTTGCGATGGTGAATGATGGAGTAAATCATGATACCAAAAACGACTATCCCGATGATCGCGCAAATGAGTATCGCTACCATATGTAAATCATACATATCATGACTTAGAGGCGTCACCCCCTTGTACATATTCATCTGCCACTGATCAGCCGCAGCCAATACTGGTCGCACCAACACGAACGCCGCTAATAACGTTAATGCTTTAAAGACGTTTAACTTATTCAACATCCCGCCCCTTACCTTATCTTTTATCATGTTAAATTTTATCCTTGCAGCGGCTTGACCGCGGTATCCACTCATCTACCACAATGTAAAATTACCTTCTGTCTTCGATTGACT
Source organism: Legionellales bacterium (assembly GCA_020050595.1). GTDB lineage: Bacteria > Pseudomonadota > Gammaproteobacteria > Legionellales > Legionellaceae. The sequence continues at coordinate 2,088 of JAGVKL010000040.1, read as the reverse complement.
AACCATGTATTTGATAGCATCAATAATTTCACCGGTGGTACAAAGCTCACAACCACCTTTTTGCGGGTGATCTTTGCCGTTAATCGTGTGCTCTATTAACACATCCATGTTTTGCGCTATCAAAGGTTTCCAAACTTGCTTGTCACCAATCTTCGGTGCACCAAGCTTGCCTTCATTGTGACAAACCGCGCAATTTTCGTTATAGATAGCCTTACCACTAGCAGGGTATTTCTTTGTGCCGCCTGATTTAATATCTAGCCATTGTGAGCGGGATAGTGATTTATTCAAAATATAATCAACAGCGGCAACCACATCATTATCAGAACAAGTGACACAGGCTCCCTTAACCGGCATGCTATTGTAGCCATTAATGGCGTGACGGTAGAGGCCGGTTAGGCCGCTATTTTTTAAGCGTAAATACCAATTAGCACCATTCCCAATAAGAGGAGCACTCATTTCTCCATTCTGGTGGCATATAATACACGAATTAATATAGACCTGCTTTCCTCGCTTTAACGTAGGCTGTTTTTCCGAAGGCAATACACCTAATGGCTCTTCGCTAACGACTTCTTTTAAATAACCTGCAATAGCTAATTGATCCTCCATCGTCAAATAACTCAAGCTATTATGGTTTACTTCAGCCATCGGGCCTGAAACAGGACCTGCTTTATTAATTAACTGTCCTTGAGAAAAGACATCCGCTACTTCGTAATGATTCGCTGTATGCAAACCATATTTAGTGATATTGGGGGCCCAATAGCCATCCACAAAACCGCCTGTTAAATAAAAACGATTTTTAGGGGCACCAAATGCATTAAGCGGTGTATGGCACATGCTGCAATGTCCAAGACCATCGACAATGTATTTACCGCGATTCCATTCCGGCGATTTTTCAGGATTATATTGAAACTCTTGATTAGGATAGAAAAATAATAAATTCCAGCCCCATAAAGAAAAGCGCGCGCCGGGGACGTTAAATGGGAAAGGCAACGGTTTATTTTTTAACTCCACAGGGGGAATACTCATAAAATACGCATAAAGCGCTTTCGCATCATCGTCGGTGATATTTGAAAAATACACATAAGGGAATACTGGGAAATAATTACGTCCTTTGGGATCTCGTCCTTTTTTCATCGCGCGAATAAAATCATCTTCTGTCCAGTTGCCTATGCCTGTTTTTTTATCCGGCGTAATATTAGGGCTATAAAATGTACCGAAAGGCGTTTCTATCGCTAAACCGCCTGCAAAAGCAGGTGTGCCGCCCTTTACGTTGGTATGACAAGCAATACAATCACCGATTTTTGCTAAATACTCCCCGCGAGCAACTAATTTAGCTTGATCACCCGTTGTAGGGGCAGTAGGAGGGTAGGTTGGATAATAGCCGTCGATTAAAGGCTCTACACGCTTATATCCACTATCGGCTGCATAGAGCGGTGTGAAAACTGTTATAAACACAGTTAACATACATAAAACAACCGCATTGATTCTCAACAAAGAGCCCACGCTCCCTCCTTAAACACTAAATACCTTGAGTAATGACTGGCAGGATGAAAATAAACATCGCATTTTATACTTGCTAGGCGCTAACTGCAATCATTCTGCATGTATTTGCATTCTCTTTGGGTTGATATGGTTGTTTAACTTTTCCGCTCCCTGACGGTCGCGGTTCGGATTCACTTTTTCGCTTCCTGACGGTCGCGGTTCGGATTCACTTTTTCGCTTCCTGACGGTCGTGGTTCGGATTCACTTTTCCGCTCCCTGACGGTCGTGGTTCGGATTCACTTTTCCGCTCCCTGACGGTCGTGGTTCGGATTCACTTTTTCGCTTCCTGACGGTCGTGGTTCGGATTCACTTTTCCGCTCCCTGACGGTCGTGGTTCGGATTTACTTTTCCGCTTCCTGACGGTCGTGGTTCGGATTCACTTTTCCGCTCCCTGACGAGCCAGAGGAAATTACCAATATGTTCATTAAATTAACTTACGGGATTGGCTCAAGTTTCCAATAGGGTTAATTAGAAATCGGATAAGGAAAGAAAAATATCGAGCGATAGCTCGACTGACGTTGTAAGCCATTATTTGCAGAGTAAATT
>JAGVKL010000016.1 GCA_020050595.1 Legionellales bacterium | reverse complement strand
GTCTTTTTGTAAAAAGGCGCTTATTTGCGCCTTTAAATATTTACCAACCCTATGCCGGGAGCTCAATTGTGTTTGAATTTGCGCCGATCCGTCAGTTACCGGCTATACTATTGCAGCTTTACCTATGATGATGGCTGAGGAAGTTCTGATGCTATTGGCTCACCATTTTCATACTGAAGTTGATGAACTTTCTGCATGGCACCAGCAAGGCGATTAGGCGTGCTGCCTTTAAAAAGCGTGATACCTCCAGCGATCGCGCTGACTAGTCCAGTTGAAGCTAACGCTGCAGTAATAACTACCATAGCTGCAGTAACTCCTGCTGGTGGCATGACGATTATAAGCCCTAGTATTAGGGCAATACAGCCTATGGTTAATAATGCCTTCCCTAGACGTTGCAAACCCACTGATGGATGACCTGCCATTTGCATTGCTCTACGTTCATACCCTACGGGATTTAGCTTGGGATCTGTTAAGCGGTGGTAAGTTAATACTAACGCATCGGTTAGGTCGCTAATCGGTTCTTTTCCTTCCTTTTTTAATAACTTTACCTGTTGGATAATATGATGAACATGAGGGCCAAGGAGCTTACTTTTTTGATCGCTTTTCGTAAAGTTTTTTTGGTAGTAGGTATTTAATTTTCCAAGGGCCCACATATAGGCTGTTTCGCCAATGTTCATGGCATTAAATTCAAGTGTCAAGTCAGTCAAATTTCTTTCTGTCCTCTCTATGGCCGCCGAGATTTGAGATTTTTCCGCGCTTACTGCGGCTATTGACGTTTCTTTTTGACGAATCTGCTCTTCGATTGGAGGGCTTAATGGTACTAAATCAGCTTGCATTGCTTTTAAAGTAGCTAATTTTTGTTGCACTGCTTCAATAGTTGTCGTGATAGAAGGTTGCGAACCAGTTAAATCACTGGTTGCCTGTTGATTCGCAGTGGTCAATTTATCTATCGATGCTTGAAGTTCTGATAACTTCTCTACATTTGCCTTATATAATTTTAAAGACTGCAAAGCTAAGTTTAGCTGTTGTTCTTCCAAGATCTTAGCGTTCAGTTGTTCGTCAAGCTTGTCCAATGAAGCGTTTTGTTCTCCAATCTCATTTTGAGTTTTAGCTAGTTTTTTTAACGAGGTATTTGATTGGGTTAGTTCGTTGATTCTTGTTTCCGAAATAGAGAGAGCGTTTAGTAGGGCTTGAGTTTTTTTAGACGAGTGCACCATCGCGGGCCTAGAGGAATAAGGTTGGGCCATGGCTATGATAGCTACCCTAGCGCTGATAAGCTTAGATTGGAGATTTTCTAAATAGGATGCCGCCTCGTCATAATTTGACGTCTCGATTTGAGATTCGACGACCATAATATCTTCGCGTATTTCAGCTAAAATCGTTAAAGCAGGGTCTTTTTTAGCTGTACTAATTGTTTGTTCGCGCATAACACTCTCTTTTTGTAAAACTAAGGGGTAAAATGGTATTAGTATACCACGGATCCAGTTGGTATTAAAATGAATCACATAGATTTTTTGTGAACAACAAATGCATTTCAATGAGCCTGGGCTTTGTAAAAAAATACCCCGGCTCGAATCCTGAGGTATCATCACTTTTTAAACGGTAGCCTGGTTGCTTGCAACCAGGAAAGCATGCCATAGCTTGCATCAATACTTAAAGCCCTGGTTGCAAGCAACCAGGCTACATGGTTTAACAAAAAGTGACGATCCCTCACGCTCGAATCCCTGCGGCGAAGGCTGCGGGTCTATTTACCGCGTTCATTTATCCCATTAGATGACCATTTTTTAGTATACGATGGTTGCCATCCTCGCCCAGGATTGAATTTATTGTGTGCAACTTAAGCCCAAGATATTTCTTAATTTAGCTTGAGAAGCCATCCTTTTTTTACTTAACCTATTGAAAAATATACATTTTATTTTTTATGAGGATAAAATAATTTAGCATGTTGCCTTGCATATGAGCATTTGTGCTGCTAAATTTAACACATAGTCTCAGGAAAGAGACTTCATAAAAGGATTTTAGTCAGAGGGAACTGATTGGTTTAGGGAAGAACTTCAGGACATTGTCCTGGTGAAAGGCTGTAAAGCCAGGGTTTTTACCCTGGCTCTTATTTTATGCAACGTAAACGTTACTACGCAACAGCGTATCCTGTGTGCGATAAATAATTGCGATCAGGATAATAGGCAAATACCACCGAACCGCCTTTAATCGTGTTGATTACAGGCTTCGCCAGTGTTTGAGCGATTGAAGGACATCCCCAGCTACGGCCAGCTCGACCCGCTTTTTTGATGAAGTCAGGCTCAACGTACCATGCGCCATGAATAACTACGCGACGGTTATAAGCATTATCATTAAATCCTTTTTCCAAGCCCTGTAGATTTAACGAATATCCTTTTGAACCAATGTAGGTATCACGAGTAACGTACGTTCCTAAACTACTCGCTTTACTTGAAGGGGTGTTTGAAAAATGGTTAGGCACGGTCATACCTGAATTTTGACCATGTGCTACATAAGTATTGTAAAGAAGACGCTCTCGGCGTAGATCAAAAATCCACATGCGCTGCTTTGAAGAGGGCAGTGAATAATCAATAACCGTCAATACAGGTTTTTTTACGGCACCATTATCAGCCGCTGTTTGGTAAGCAGTTAAGGCTAGCTTAAGTACTTTTTTATTCAACTGAGGCGCCTTTTGGCTTAAGTGTTGAACTTTGGTATTAATATCGGGCGCTGAGCCTGCAAATATTGCAGTACTTGAGGTCATATTGCTGGTCAGCAGCGCTACTGAAATTAGCGTTAATAGTGTATTCATTAATGCTCCGTTGTTGTAGTTGGTTGCCTTAAGACAAGATTTCCAAAGTCCGGTATTATAGGGAGAAGAAAACCAAATGTAAAATCGATGGCGGAAAGAGGTCTGAGAAAGAATAAAATCTATAATATTCATTAGCTTGCGATACATAAATCCCTGTTTTTTAGTGTTAAAAATAAACAATTATACCTGCATTCGACCTATTTGTCTATATTTTTTATAATCAATTAGTTCAAAATTAGCTCTTTTTTGGGAAAATTAGTTCTATTTTTATGGGGAAAAATGTATTAATAGCCCGTATTTTACCCTCAAATTCATAAAAAAATACAGCCTAAAAAGCAAGTTTCAGGGTTGTCTGGGTGCTCTTATCTATCCAAATTTTCTGTAGGTTGGCTCTGAGGTATCATCACTTTTTAAACGGTAGCCTGGTTGCTTGCAACCAGGAAAGCAGGCCATAACTTGCATCAATACTTAAAGTCCCTGGTTGCAAGCAACCAGGCTACATGGTTTAACAAAAAGTGACGATACCTGGTTGGCCTTGGCCTAATCTACCCAATTTTTTGACTATTAGATAGGGTAGTCGTCGTAAGCCGTTTTTTAAGGTTAATATAAATTCAATTTGCTTTATTATTAAATTGAATTATCCTACTCCCTTTGCAAAAAATTAATTATTTGTTGGAGGCAGCATGCTGGACAAGCGATCGTTAAAATCCCCGCAAGGACTTCGGGCTATTATCAATGAGGCGTATAGGGCTGGGGAGTTAAACATCGTTACTAATCTAATTGAAAATGCTACGTTAAATGAAAATTTAACGCTTTCGGTACGGAATTTAGCAGTTAGGTTGGTTGAGCAAGTTCGTTCTGAGCGTAAAAAAACTACCGGTATTGATTCTTTTTTAACAGAGTATGCTTTATCAAGCGACGAAGGTATAGCCTTAATGTGCCTTGCGGAAGCGCTTTTAAGGGTTCCTGATAATGCAACGATTGATAGTTTAATTAAAGATAAACTAGGCTCTGCTGACTGGAAGTCACATCGTGGCCAAAGTGATTCTTTTTTTGTAAATGCAACCACTTGGGCGTTAATGCTAACCGGTAAAGTCCTTGCTCCTGAAAAAGCAGAATCAAACTTAAGCAAGGCGCTGATGACCTTAGTGAGCCGCAGCAGTGAGGGAGTGGTTAGAGCGGCTGTTGATAAAGCCATGCGCATTATGAGCAAGCAATTTGTAATGGGTCGTACGATTAATGAAGCCCTATCCCGTGCGCAAAAAAAGGAAGCGATAGGCTATCGTTATTCTTACGATATGTTGGGAGAGGCTGCCTTAACGTCAATAGATGCAGAGCGGTACTTCACTGCGTATAAAAATGCCATTATTACTATTGGGGAAAAAGCGGCAACGGGCGTGGATATTTACCATCGACCGGGTATTTCTATTAAGCTTTCTGCTTTGCATCCACGCTACCAAGAAAGCCAGTACGAGCGAGTTTTAAGAGAATTGCCTCCGAAGCTTCTAACCTTGTCGCAATTGGCTAAAAAGTATGACATTGCCTTAACCATTGATGCGGAAGAGTCTGAGCGGCTTGATTTATCCCTCGATGTCATTGAACGTGTTTTCAATGATGACAGCCTAGATGGCTGGAATGGCTTCGGTATGGCAGTACAGTCCTATCAAAAACGAGCATTTTATTTACTGGATTGGATAGCTTCCTTGGCTCGAAATAAACATCGGCGTGTCATGGTGCGTTTAATTAAAGGGGCTTACTGGGATAGCGAAATTAAAAAAACACAAATGCAAGGATTAAAAGATTACCCCGTATTTACTCGTAAAGTATTTACAGACGTTTCTTTTCAAGCTTGTGCTAAGAAATTATTGACCATGACCGATGCTATTTATCCACAATTTGCGACGCATAATGCGTATTCGGTTGCGTTAATATTAAACTTAGTCGGCGATTATCGTGATTTCGAATTTCAATGTTTACACGGTATGGGTAACGAATTATATGAGCAAATTGTTCCAGCGAAGGCATTTGGTATTGCTTGTCGTATTTATGCCCCAGTAGGTAGTCACGAGGACTTGCTTCCTTATTTGGTACGTCGGTTATTGGAAAATGGCGCTAATTCTTCTTTCGTAAATCGTATTGTCGATGATAAGGCACCCGTCAGTGAGTTAGTAGAAGACCCAGTGCATAAGGCCAAAACGTTACTTGATAAGATTAATCATAATATCCCATTACCTTCAGATTTATTCTTACCTAGAAAAAACTCTTCGGGATTGGATTTAACCGATAGAGCTTACGTGGCTAACTTGCAACAGGCCTTTTCTAAGATAAAATTAGGCCAATGGCAAGCTGCGCCTATTTTGGGTCATAAAGAAGGAAAAAGTGCTAAATCTTCTAAAGAGATTTTATCTCCACAGCAACCTAATCATGTAGTAGGTCAAGTAGTGGAAGCAACACTTGAAGACGTTGATTTGGCCCTTGAAAAAGCGGTAGAAATGTTTCCTAAATGGAGCAAGACACCGGTTGGTGAGCGCGCCGCTTGTCTTTTACGTTTTTCCGATCTTTTAGAAGAACATCAACCCACCTTGCTTGCGATGGCGTGTCTTGAGGCGGGTAAAACATGGGGTGATGGTATTGCAGAGATTAGGGAAGCGGTTGATTTTTGCCGTTATTACGCAGAAATGGCGGTACGTTTAATGGCATCTCCTCGTCAATTGCACGGTTATACAGGGGAGTTGAATGAGCTAAGTTTTCATCCTCGCGGGCCCATACTTTGTATTAGCCCTTGGAATTTTCCTCTGGCCATTTTTACAGGTCAAGTGGCTGCAGCTTTAGTGACTGGGAATTGTGTTATCGCTAAGCCCGCTGAGCAAACTCCATTAATTGCGAGTTTTGCAGTGAATCTAATGCTTAAAGCCGGTATCCCCGCCGGTGCGGTTCAACTGCTGCCAGGTGCTGGGGAAACTATAGGAGCAGCCTTGGTAGGCGATAAGCGCATTAAGGGTGTTATTTTTACAGGCTCTACGCAAACGGCTGCTTTAATTAATCAGACATTAGCTACTCGCGGGGGAGAAATCATTCCTTTAATCGCCGAAACCGGCGGCCAAAATGCAATGATCGTCGATTCGTCTGCATTATTAGAACAAGTAGTTGTTGATGTATTAACTTCCGCATTCGGTAGCGCAGGTCAACGGTGTTCTGCATTGAGAGTACTTTATGTCCAAGAAGATGTTTATCCTCGATTAATTGAGTTATTAAAGGGGGCGATGGCAGAGTTGCGTGTAGGTGATCCTTGTTGGTTATCAACGGATGTAGGGCCTGTTATCGATTTTGAAGCCTTATCGCAATTAAAAAATCATGTGGCTTCTATGCAAAAGAAATATGAAATTATCTATCAAAGCAAATTAAGTCATGACGATGTCGACGGTTACTTTATGCCTCCTACGGCCATTGCCATTGATAGCATTAGCGCGCTAGAAAAAGAAGTCTTCGGCCCGATACTCCATGTTATCCGCTTTAAACGCAAAGAGTTGGATAAGGTAATCGATGAAATTAATAGCACGCATTATGGTTTGACCTTAGGGATTCACAGCCGGATTAATCAAACTGTCGAATACATTCGCGAGCGTGCACATGTAGGCAATTGTTATGTTAACCGCAATATGATTGGTGCCGTGGTGGGGTTACAACCCTTTGGTGGCGAAGGCCTATCAGGCACAGGCCCCAAAGCAGGCGGTCCGCAATATCTAAAGCGACTGTGCCATGAGCGTACGTACACAGTTGACACCACAGCGGCAGGTGGCAATGCCAGTTTAATGTCATTACCGGAAGAGAGCGCCTAGGGGAGCATTAGGGGGGATTAATGCTTTTTAGCAGCAAACCAAGGAATCATAACAAAAAGAATTAAACCCCCAATGAGAAATGACTCAAAAAACGCTATGTTATCAATAGGAATTTGTGTGGGAGGAACAAATCCTACCAAGATAGTTGCGATACAGCAGAGCGTACCTATGCCCGCCACAAGCCACATCATAAAATTACCACCCGGGATTTTATAAGCGCGGGGTTTATTGGGAGCGCTATAACGAAGCTTTATAGCCGCAGCAAACATGAAGACGTATACCAATAAAGCCATTTGTGAGCAAAGAGCGCTTAATAGCCAATAAGCGGCATTAATCGAATCAAATAAAATGAACACACTGCTTAATGCCGTAAAAATGACGGCTTGCGTTATAAGAATCCTCACCGGAGCCCCGTATTGATTAACCTGGGCATATCGGTGAGGGATAGAACCATCGCGCGCAGCGACAAGCAAACCTTTTGTAGGGCCAATAATCCATGCAGTAACTCCGCTAGCTCCGCCAATGACTACTAATAAAGCAACTAATACCGTCATCCAAGGAAAGTGATAAGCATCGAAAAAAACAGAGTAAGCGTCAATAAACCCAGACACTACGCTTAATTTACTATCTGGTACTACAAACACGATAGCTAATGAGCCTAGCACTAAAGTCAAAAAAATAATGATCGTTGAATAAAATAAGGCCCTTGGATAGTCGCGTTGAGGGTTTTTTACTTCTTCTGCATGGACAGCTGACATTTCCATCCCTAATAACCCGAAAAGTACTGCAGAAAAAAGAGATAAATTCCCAAGGGAGCTGAAATCAGGCCACCACGATAGAACCGGGTAATGAGCCTCAATAGGCCTGCCTTGCAAAAGCCAAATGACCCCTAAAACAATAATACCCACCATTGGAAGAAGCGTCCCTATCAAAGCGCCTATCGTGCTAACAATGCTAGATACCTTCATACCAAAGCAATTTAATAAGGTAAAAAACCAGAAAAGAGCAATGATAGTGATTAACAAATAAAATTTGTCGTTGGCTAATTCGGGGGCAAACAGGTAAGCAATGGTGGCGGCAATAAACGCGAGAATGGTAGGGTACCAGACTACATTATAAATCCACTGTAACCAAATGGTTATAAAGGCAGTCCGTTTCCCAAACGCTTCCCGTACCCACACATAAATCCCACCTGTATTGGGGTAGGCGGTTGCTAATTCTGCGGCAACCAGCGCTACAGGAACAAAAAAGACGAATGCAGCGATCACATAGTAAGTGACTAAAGGCAAACCTAATTTAGCGGTGATAGGTAAGGTACGTAAGCTATCAACAGCAATAACATTTATCATTACCAATGAGAAAACACTTAAAACTCGTCTAGATTGATTCACAGCAAAACCTTATTTCAAATGACGCAATACATACTGCAAAATGCCACCATGTCGATAGTATTCAAGTTCATTTGCTGTATCAATACGGCAGAGTACTTTAATGGTTTCCTCCTCGCCATTTTCGCGAATAATCGTGACAGGAATGGAGCTGCTCGGTTTTAGTTGCTCATTTATTGCCACACTAATACGCTCATTACCAGTGAGATTTAATGTTTTACGCGTAATACCCTCTGGGAATTGCAGAGGCAAAACACCCATACCAATAAGATTAGAACGATGGATTCGCTCAAAGCTTTCGGTAATGACTGCTTTTACGCCTAAAAGATGGGTGCCTTTAGCTGCCCAGTCTCGAGAAGAACCTGTGCCGTATTCTTTTCCAGCAATAATCACTAAATCTTGATGTTCTTGCTGATAAAGCATAGATGCATCATAAATAGGCATGATTTTACCCGAAGGAATATGGCATGTAATGCCGCCTTCAACACCCGGCGTCATTTCGTTGCGAATCCGAATATTGGCAAATGTGCCTCGCATCATTACCTCGTGATTACCGCGTCTTGAGCCATAAGAGTTAAAGTCCGCCTCGCTTACACCTTTCGATTTTAAGTATAACCCGGCAGGAGAGTTCGCTTTAATAGATCCCGCAGGGGAGATGTGATCCGTAGTAATAGAATCCCCCAAAAGAGCTAGAATATAGGCATTATTAATGGATTTTATTGCTTGAGGAGCGGGCTTTAAATTTTGGAAAAAAGGTGGGTGTTGAATATAAGTAGATTCTTTATTCCAAGTGTATGTTGTACCACTTCCTGTTTTAATCGCTTGCCATTCTTCATCCCCTTGGAAGACTTCGGCATATTCTTTGCGAAACATTCCCCCCGTGACTTTGGCGACTTCGGCCGCAACTTCTACATTAGTAGGCCAAATGTCTTTTAGATAAACATCATTTCCTTGTTTATCCTTGCCTAAAGGCGTGGTGCTCATATCCATGCAAGTAGTCCCACTTAAAGCATAAGCGACTACTAAAGGAGGAGAAGCTAGCCAATTAGCACGCACCTGGGGATGGACTCGACCTTCAAAATTTCTGTTTCCTGATAAGACAGAACACACGACCAAGTCATTATCCGTAATGCTTTTAGCGATAGCGTCTGGCAATGGGCCAGAGTTACCAATACAAGTTGTACACCCATACCCAACAAGGTTAAAGCCCAATTGATCAAGATAAGACTGAAGGCCTGCGTTTTTTAAATAATCGGTAACCACTTTAGAGCCTGGTGCTAAAGAGGATTTAACCCAAGGTTTTCTTTGTAAGCCTTTCTCAATCGCTTTTTTTGCTACAAGCCCTGCGGCCATCAGCACACTAGGATTTGAGGTATTGGTACAGCTGGTAATGGCTGCAATCACTACATCGCCATGATGTAATTTAAAATCTTCATGGGGCACAGCAAAGGGTTTTTCTTTTTCAGCTTCTTTACCGGCTTCTTTAAGAAAAGCATTAAATTCACGAGGCAAGGTGTGTAAATTTACCTTATCTTGTGGCCGTTTGGGACCTGCTAGCGAAGGCTCTACAGTGGTTAAATCAAGCGTTAAAGAATCCGTGAAGACGGGGTCTTCAGCATCTTTATCGTACCAAAGACCTTGCGCCTTCGTATAAGCTTCAACTAAGGCAATGGTATGCTTATCACGGCCGGTTAACTCTAAATACCGAAGGGTTTCTTGATCCACAGGGAAAAAGCCGCAGGTAGCCCCATACTCGGGTGCCATATTAGAAATCGTTGCGCGATCAGCCAGGGGTAATTGGGCAAGGCCTGGGCCATAAAACTCTACAAATTTACCCACCACACCCTTTTTACGCAGCATCTGAGTTACAGTTAAGACTAAATCGGTTGCCGTAATACCTTCTTTTAATTTACCTGTTAATTTAAACCCAATAACTTCGGGAATCAGCATGGAAACAGGCTGGCCTAGCATAGCGGCCTCTGCTTCGATCCCGCCTACACCCCAGCCTAAGACGCCTAACCCGTTGATCATGGTTGTATGCGAATCAGTGCCGACGAGGGTATCAGGGTAGGCAAACCACTTACCATCGTGTTCACTACTCCAAACAGTTTTGCCTAAATATTCTAAATTTACCTGGTGACAAATGCCGGTGCCTGGAGGGACAACTTGAAAATTAGAGAAAGCTTTCTGCCCCCAGCGTAAAAATTCATAGCGCTCCCTATTGCGTTCCATTTCGATTTTAGTATTAACTTGCATAGAGTCAGACGTAGCAAATTTATCAACCATAATCGAATGGTCAATGACTAAGTCCACAGGCGATAAAGGCGATATTTTTTCAGGATTGCCACCCATATCCTTAAGGGCATCACGCATAGCGGCTAAATCTACCACCGCTGGAACACCGGTAAAATCCTGCATAAGGACACGTGCCGGACGGTAGGCAATTTCGTGGTGTGATGATTGGGTTTTTAACCAATCGGCAATAGCCTTGATATCATGCGTGGTGACCGTATTGCCCTCCTCAAAGCGCAATAAATTTTCAAATAATACTTTAAGCGAGTAGGGTAAACGATGAATGCCTTTAAAATGTTTTTTTTCGGCTTCTTTTAGGCTGTAGTAGTGGTATGTTTTGCCATCGACCGTTAGTTGTGATTGTGTTGCAAGGGTGTCTTGTCCCACTTTCATGTTCCAGCTCCTGAATTCAAAAGCGCAATCATAGCTGAAAATCGTTGATGTTTACATAGGGGGGGACATGGTTAAAAAAAACTGCCATTCAAAGAATGGCAGTTTGAAGGTTATTAGCAACGGCGTGCACAATGCAAGCCACCCCATGGTCCGCGCCAGCAAGTACGAGGGCAGATATAATAGCCACTACGATACCAACCACGATAAGGACCATAATAGTACCTATATCCGGGTCCATAATACCATGCGACCACAGTTGGTGCCGTTGTTTTGGCGTTAATGCCGCTCTCTGTTGCTGCACGAGCAGGAGCTGAAAATGTAGCTGCTAATAAAAACAAGACTACAATAGCTAGTGTTGATATAAACACATTGTTAAGATTTATATGATTATCCATAATACAATCCTTTGATAAGAGTTGTAGTATAAATTATAGACTATAAATGGATTTTCTGTTTATTTTTTGATCAATTTTGTTTGCACATGTGGCGCTCGCCTAGTAGGGCCTACGCATGAGTATTAAAATTAAATATAATAAATTCAATCCCACTTATAATTGCTCTCACTGAGTTTGAATTCCACGTCCGGACTTCGAATCATACGCCCGGCGAATGGTTTTTCACCATTCATTATGATAAAATAACGAACAACAAAATTTGTTTTTTATTCATATGACACATAGTATTGTAAAAACCATTCATGCTGAGGCAGTTGGGGATTTAGTGTTTCGCTATAAACGCCTCCCTTGGTATAAGCGGATTTTTTTTCCAAGGGATGTTGCGGCAGCGATATCTGCATTACCATCCCCCACTGCCGACTATACGGTCGATCATATCAGCGGTGTGCTTCATAGCGTTCTAAGTAGTCATTCTATTTTTAAATGGTTTTTTAATTGTCTTAACCAATTTAGAACCACACCGCTTATGCAAGCGGTATTGCCTCACTATACCCATCGATTTATCCCAACGAAAGCGTTGGAAGAAACACTTACTTATAAAAAAATATTTAACCAAGCTATTGAAATAGGTGATGTGGCATTTTTTGAGCAGATTCCTAATGAACCACCATCTATTTTTCAAAGTCTAATTGAAGAGAACCATTACGCTGCTTTTCGCTTAGCGGCAGCTAAAGGTCATTTGCAAGTAGTACGCTATTTGAAAGAAAAAGCTCCTCAGCAGTTTCAATCAATGGTTGTGGCTGATAACTATGAAGTTTTTCGTCAAGCTGCTGAAGGTGGTCATGTTGAACTATTAATGTACCTAGCCGAACAAGCACCCGATAAGCTTCAGGCGATGATTGCGGCTTATAATTATAAAGCTTTTCGTCAAGCTGCGGCAAATGGCCATCTTGAGGTATTAAAATATTTAGCCATGCAAGCTCCTGATAAGCTTCATGCAATGATAAGAGCTAATGATTATGAGGCTTTTCGTAGGGCTGCTGCAAATGGTCATCTTGAGGTATTAGAATACCTAACAGCC
>JAGVKL010000037.1 GCA_020050595.1 Legionellales bacterium | reverse complement strand
CGACCGTTAGGGAGTGGAGAATTCGCTGCTCGTTAACATTAACTTCTCCACTCCCTAACAAACTTCTCCACTCCCTAACGGTCGTGGTTCGGTCGTGGTTCGGTCGTGGTTTGGTCGTGGTTCGGTAGGTGGTTCTGATAAATTGCGACTATTTGGGGGATTTAGATGCGTTTACCGTGTCCTTTCTTGACGGGCCATTTTCGAATGGCCCCGGCCTAGTAATTCGTTAAAAAAAGTACTATAATAGAACAATAATATATATTTTTGATCTAAATGGATAAATTAATTGATCTTTTTGATGTCTCAAATTATAAGCCTCCCATACTTAGAAAACCCTTAAGTATAGCGGCTAGGTCGATTGTTGGTACTCCTGTTGGTACTCCTATGGTAGTACCTGCTGAGCGATTGAATGAATTGTTAAACGAAGCCCCTTTAGGTAAGCAATATAAAGTTTTAAGATTTCTTTTGCGAAAAGATGGGACGTTAGTGTTTGCTCATGAAGGCACACCCGGAGGAAAGGTACCCGCGCATTACCAAATGACTGGCCAAACTCATGAGGAAGCGGAGTATATCGCAGCGGGGAATGCCTATTTTGATAGAAAAACCAATCGGTGCTGTATTATTAATCATAAAAGCGGTGATTTCAGACCACCATTTGAATCTTTATGGTTTGCTTTAAACGCCTTTTCGATAGCCAAAGTTCCAATGGATGATTCGATTAAACTAGAGCGTCTAAATAGCCATGGTGCGGTTGAATGTGAGTATGTTATTGGAAAGAAGGATATTCTTGTCAATCGTATTTCTCCCATTGTTGAGAAATTAGCTGCTTGCGGGGCCGTTGGGGTAAAATTAACGTTGCAAATTAGGCGCTTGGAATCTGGGGTGTATAGTTATAATCCCTATTGGATGAATGCTTCTAAAAAATTAAATGCGATTATTTGCGCATTGCCTGCTACCTTAGACGAAGCCTCTTTAAAAGCCTTAGTGCGAGATCCTAAATCTGAATTGTATCAGGCTCTAAATATGCAACGTTTGCCCACAATACCAATCTTAGGGCGAGATAATAAGGCAAGATCATTAAAGGCTCTTGAAGAAGATGACGATGACGCGGATCATCCAGGGCTGTAAAAATGTAGTAGTTCAAACTGGCCATCTAAAGCAGGAACGCGTGCAATGGCAACGCTATCAAACTCGGATAGAGGCTCAACAGGATGTCTTAAATTATATTGCCATGTTGTACAACCCTTATCGCTTACATTCTTACTTGGGATATTTAAGTCCCAGTCAGTTTGAAAAGCAGAAGGTATTTTTAGAGAATGTAGCTTAACTGGAGTGTATCATTTTACTTGGCCACGTCACTCTCATTTGTTATGACTTCAAGCTCCAAAAGGTGCAGCAATCGCGCCCTGATTTTTTCGAAGCATACATTGCTTGATCTGCGTTTTTTAACAAGACATCGGGCATGAGACCATCTTGAGGACTTAGGGTGATGCCAATACTAGCTGTTATATGAACAATCTTTTTCTTGAGCTGAAAGGGCTTTCTTAATTTAGATAGTAATTTTTCCGCTATAATCTTGGCTTGTTCGGCACCCTGAACATTGTTCAAAATAACGGTAAATTCATCTCCGCCTATACGAGAAGCTGTATCCGTTTCACGAATACAGCTGTTAATTCTCTCCGCAGTTTGTTTGAGTAGGAGATCTCCTTCCATGTGTCCTAATGTATCATTTATTTCTTTAAATCCATCCAAGTCAACGAACAGTAGGGCTATAGGTTCACCTGAGCGTTTGGAATCTTTAATCCCTTGTTCCAGTTTATTATTAAACATAAGTCGATTGGACAATCCAGTTAATAAGTCATAATTGGCATTTTTCCAGATTTGTTTTTCTGCAAGTTTTTGTTCGGTAATCTCATGTGAAACCCCATAAATGGCTTCTATTTTTTCATTTTGATCAAAAACAGGGGCAAGCTTATATTTGAAAAAATGATCATTTCCTAAATTATCTTTATAGGATATTTCTCCTTCGCGGCTCTTGCCCGTTGCAATGATATATTGGATATGTTCAAGAACATCAGCAGCTTTGGGCATTTTGTAATTATAAATCGCCTTACCAAGTATCTCATGGCGTTGTTTGGGGTATAGGTCGCCCATTGCTGCATTCATATATATAATATTTCCTTCGAGATCCAAGATATAATAGAGATCTAAGCCGCCCGATATCATTTTATTGAATTGACGAATTTGTTTCTCTTTTATAACCGTATATTCAGCTACCGACTCAGATAATGCTTGATCAATCGCTTCATTAAAACGAACCATATCATAAGGATCAGGTAAGGGTATTTTTCTACTTGGATCACTAGCTAATTTAATTACGCTTGCGCGTAGAGCTCGGAATTCTGATATAAGATTATTCATGCTGTAGCCTTCTGCCAAGCGTGCAGTACCGTGTTCCTCGGCTGGAGTAACTTCTTTATCATCTTTCAGGGAGAAGCCTTTGGATTTTTTTTCTTGCTCCAATTTTGATTGTGGTTTATCAATGTCTGTTACAATGAATGCGGATAGCTTCATTGCTTTCTCCTTTTTTCATCATAGGATCTTTTAACTTAAATCTTCAGCACATTGGCGACTCTTGCTACGATTCAACTGCCGAATTTAGGGTTAAGAATATCCACAAGGCTTAATCTTACCGCAAATTAGTGAGCACCCCTCTCTGAAATTTACCCCACCCATTCGAACTCAAATGGAGTTCTGTAGTCAATAGCCGAATGCAGTCTTTTTGAAGTATCTTGGGTATACATACTGAGATACCCTAAGTTGTCTAGACTCGACACGGGTTATGAATCAAAAATATTTTGCAATGCACTCATGTCCTTGCTTTGAAGCCGCGATTTTATATTGTACTATCGTAGAGTGGTTTTGAACCCTGGTTAACAATTAGGTTTAACCTAAAATTCGACAGTTGAATCTAGGTTTATGTACAGGATGAGTGCATGAGTGAAGAAACAGGGCGGTTACGGTATGCGAGTCTTCTCACGATATTAGTTGCGTGTGCGTTATTGTTAACAGCGCGGATCATTTATCTATTTTTAGCAGATACACAACGTTTTCCCATTACCACGGTAAAAATTGCTGCAAGTTACCAGCATGTGAGCCGACAGGAGCTTGAGTCGGTTTTGTCTAATTACCTTGGCGCAAGTTTTTTCTCACTACCGGTGAGGCGGCTGAAATCAGATTTAGATGCTTTGGATTGGACTGATCATGTTTATATTGAGCGAATTTGGCCGGGCACTTTAAAGGTAACGTTGGTAGAGAAATCGCCGGTTGCGGTATGGAACAACGCGCTTATGACGGAGAACGGTGAATTATTTAATGAAGGGAAGCAGCATGAAGAAACGGATTTACCGCAATTAAGCGGGCCTGCTTCTCAGCAAATGGACGTCTTACAAATTTATCAAAAATTGAGTAAGCTATTAAGGACCCATGGATTGCATGTGGCTTCACTGCAATTACGAGATAATCAAGCTTGGGAGGTTTCTTTAACGAATGGCATTCGATTACAATTAGGAAAGCGGGATTTAGAAGCGCGTTTATTGCGATTTTGCCGGGTGTATCCCATCATTATCGCAGATAAGCCAGAGCAACTTGCCAGTGTAGATTTACGCTACGCTCATGGCATGGCAGTGCGATGGAAAGGGGCACCGAAATAATAATTTACCCCGAACATGCAAAAAGGTTATTATTTATTCAGGGCCTACAAAATCAATGAGAAGACAATGGCGAAAAAAACGGAAAAAAATATAATCACAGGATTGGATATAGGGACCTCCAAAGTCGTGGCTCTAGTGGGGGAGGTAACGGAAGCAGGGACGATGGAAATTATTGGCATCGGTCGTCATCCTTCGCGCGGGCTCAAACGCGGTGTGGTGGTTGATATTGAGGCTACGGTGAATTCTATTCAACGGGCCGTGCAAGAAGCAGAATTAATGGCGGGCTCTGAAGTTCATGCGGTTTATACAGGTATTGCAGGAAGCCATATTCGTAGTCTTAATTCGCACGGTATTGTGGCTATCCGTGATCAGGAAGTTTCTCAAGCGGATGTAGAGCGCGTGATTGATGCAGCCAAAGCCGTGGTTATTCCTGCCGATCAAAAAATCCTTCATATTTTACCGCAAGAATTTATTATTGATAATCAAGGCAGCATTCGCGAGCCTATTGGTATGGCTGGTGTTCGCCTCGAAGCGAGAGTACATATTGTAACGGGTGCGGTGAGTGCCGCGCAAAATATTGCAAAATGTGTGCGCCGTTGTGGTTTGGAAGTGCGTGATATTATTCTTGAGCAATTGGCTTCAAGCCATGCTGTTTTAACAGAAGATGAAAAAGAGTTAGGTGTTTGCTTAGTCGATATCGGCGGCGGGACAACGGATATAGCCATTTTCTTTGAAGGAGCGATACAACATACAGCAGTGATACCGATTGCTGGTGATCAAGTAACAAATGATATCGCCATGGCGCTTCGTACGCCAACGAAGTCGGCCGAAGTCATTAAGCTTAATTATGGTTGTGCGATGCCTGAATTGGCTAATGTGAGCCAAATGATTGATGTTTTAAGTGTGAATGAACGTCCTGGGCGAAAGATTTCTGCTAAAGCATTATCGGAAGTTGTTTCCGCTCGATACGAGGAGTTATTTTCGCTAGTGCGTAATGAACTAAGACGCAGTGGGTTTGAAGATTTAGTGGCGGCTGGTATTGTTTTAACGGGCGGTGCGGCCAATGTTCATGGGGCAATGGAGTTGGCTGAAATGTGTTTTGAAATGCCTGTTCGCCATGGGTGTGCTCAGCAAATTTCAGGCTTGGCTGAGGCAACATCGAATTCTTCTTTAGCGACAGGTGTGGGTTTATTATTACATGGCTTCCAACAACAATATGAAGCCGGCTATAATGTCCCTGTACTCAATGACAGTGCACACGGTATGTGGACGCGAATGAAGAAATGGTTTAATGGCAACTTTTAAGCCTACTAAGGGCCTGTTCAAAATCGCTTAGCTTGAGATGAAAACATTGATTTTTAAGCACCATAGCGCAGCGTAAAAATCGGTGATTTATGGCTAAGATAAGCGATTTTAAATAGGCTCTGAGAGGCGTAACTTGGACTGCGAGAGGTAGCGTAATGTTTGAATTAATGGAGACTCAACAGGAAAATGCCGTAATTAAAGTTGTCGGCGTCGGTGGTGGTGGCGGCAATGCAGTTGAGCATATGGTTGCCGAGAAAATCGACGGGGTTCAATTTATTTGCGCAAATACGGATGCACAAGCACTTAAAAATTCCAATGCTGAGATCCGCGTACAACTCGGCGATGAGTTAACAAAGGGCTTAGGTGCTGGCGCTAACCCGCAAGTTGGCCGTGAAGCCGCCGAAGAAAATCGTGAGCAGATCAAAGAGATTTTACGTGGCGCTGATATGGTCTTTATTACGGCAGGTATGGGCGGTGGTACAGGTACAGGTGCTGCTCCTATTATTGCGGAAATATCAAAAGAATTAGGCATCTTAACGGTGGCTGTCGTCACGAAACCTTTCTCGTTCGAAGGAAAGCAACGCGCCTTAGCAGCTGATGAAGGGATACGTAGGCTTGCAGAGCATGTCGATTCATTAATTACGCTGCCCAATAATAAATTATTAAGTGTTTTGGGTAAGAATATTAGTTTACTGAATGCCTTTAAAGCGGCTAATAATGTCCTTCTGGGCGCAGTAAAGGGTATCTCCGATTTGATTACTCGCCCAGGCTTAATTAACGTGGATTTTGCTGATGTCCGTACAGTTATGTCTGAAATGGGCATGGCAATGATGGGTACAGCGAGTGCAAAAGGAGAGGAAAGAGCAAGGCAGGCTGCCGAAGCCGCTATTGCTTCACCTTTACTCGAAGATGTGAATCTCTCCGGTGCACGAGGCATTCTCGTTAATATTACCGCCGGCATTGATATGTCTATCGGAGAGTTTGAAGAAGTGGGTGATGTGATTAAACAATTCATTTCTGATGATGCGACGGTTGTTGTAGGTACGGTCATTGATCCTGATATGACAGAAGAAATGCGAGTTACAGTCATTGTGACGGGGCTTGGCGATGCAAGGCAACGTCAACAACAGCAACAAGCGGCTAATAAAGCAGCGCGTCTAGTAGAGTCAAGAAAGGTAGATGGCTCACTTGATTATCAACAACTCGATCGCCCTGCCGTCATTCGTAAACAAGCACAAGCTGCCGCACCAGCTGCAGCAGCAAAAGCAAGTAGCGAAGCGGTGCCTGATGTAGATTACTTGGATATTCCTGCCTTTTTACGTAGACAAGAAGAAGCCTAATTTCTGATACCCCTCATCCGCCCTACGGGCCCCTTCTCCTCTCAGGGGAGAAGGGCGCTTTGAATTGGATTTATGAGAGTTGCACCCGACATAGGAAAAAAATTAGACTTAAATACAAATTATTGATAAGATTAGAAAATCTCTGTGTTTAAATTAAGGGGTAGGTAAGAGGTGATTGCTGAATGATAAAACAACGAACTCCTAAGAAAGTAATTCAAGCAACGGGCGTTGGCTTGCATTCTGGTGAAAAAGTTCTTCTCACATTACGTCCCGCACCGATAAATACAGGTATTATTTTTAGACGAATAGATTTATCCCCTGTGATTGAAATCCCTGCTTCTTACGAAAATGTATGTGATACCATGCTTTGTACTTCCCTGCAGCATCAGGGAGCCAAGGTAGCAACGGTAGAGCACCTTTTATCTGCACTAGCTGGGCTAGGTATTGATAACGCTTATGTAGATATTAATGCGGCTGAAGTGCCGATTATGGATGGAAGTGCAGCTCCATTTGTATTTTTAATTCAGTCTGCAGGTATTCGAGAGCAACGTGCTGCGAAGCGCTTTATCCGAATTTTGAAACCCATTCGTGTGGAAGAGGATGGTAAATATGTGCAGTTTCTTCCCTATAATGGTTATAAAGTTTCATTTACCATTGATTTTGATCATCCTGTTTTTAATGATAAGCCTCAAACAGCAGTTTTCGATTTTTCTGCAACCTCTTATGTAAAAGAGGTTTGCCGTGCCCGCACCTTTGGTTTTCTCTCTGATTATGAAAAGCTTCGTGAGTGTGATTTGGCAAAGGGCGGCAGTTTAGATAATGCAGTGGTTGTTGATAATTACCGTGTTTTAAATGAAGACGGCTTGCGTTTTGATGATGAATTTGTAAAGCATAAAGTGTTAGATGCTATTGGTGATCTTTATCTTCTAGGCTCTGGGTTAATTGGGGCATTTGAAGGGTATAAATCAGGTCATGAATTAAATAACCGATTATTGCGTGCGCTCATAGCCCAACAAGATGCGTGGGAATATACTTATTTTGACATGGAAAACTACCAGCCTTCTTTCTTACCGGGTGGGTTTCTTCCTGCTGAAGCCTAGAGGGCTCTTTTCATGCCTCGTTGTGATCAAAAGTCAGTTGCTCGCAACTGGCTAAAGACCCAACCCTGAGGTATCGTCACTTTTTAAACAGCAGCCTGGTTGCTTTTTAAACTGTAGCCTGGTTGCTTGCAACCAGGAAAGCATGCCATCACTTGCATCAATACTTAAAGTCCCTGGTTGCAAGCAACCAGGCTACATGGT
>JAGVKL010000058.1 GCA_020050595.1 Legionellales bacterium | reverse complement strand
TGCGCATTATTATTGTTTTTGTTGTTCTATATGGGGATCGTATCATTCGTTGAGAAACCCCGTAATCCGCTGCGCTCCTTACGGGCTACGCTGGCGCCAATCCAACACCACCACATACAGGCTCAGGCTGCGATTGAGGTTCTTCAGACCGCAGCTCATCATGCCTTGCAACAACACGGTCGTCTCTCGGAGAATCCCCTGCCTCTGGCTTTTTGCAATAACCTTTAAGAAGCTCATAACCAATATAAAGCGCGGTCAACACTACCGCAGCTTCCCAGCACACGACAAACAGCGTAATAATCAATAAAGGCATAACGATATTTTTAGCCAAGCCAATAATAAGCTCATTACGCGCCTTATACATGTCGCTGCGTACTTTTTCCATTTCTTTTATACCTTCGGCAGACGTATCTTCCTTTAACGCTTGCAACATAAGTACCTTTTGCCGATATTTTCCATAAATATCCGCCGTAATATACATGGCCACCGCAATCGTACATACCAAATAACAAACCGTCACTGCCGCTGGAATACCCGTAAGCATTAAGGACGCAGAAAATCCTGCCATTAATAATACAGCTGCAGCTATATTGAACATTAACGCAGCCTGTTTCGTTTTTCGTTGGATTTCAAGTTGAGCTAGTTGCCGACCAAGCATGTTCTCTTGATCTTGGTAATATTTTTCGTCTTCCGCATTAGATGCGGCCTTAGCTTTTGCTTTCTCCGCCTTATAATAAAACAACTCTGAGTCATATTGTTCTTTTTTAAAGGAATACTCTCGCCCAGCAAGATGATAACGATGAAGTAATAAAGCCACGTCAAACACGAGAAATCCTGCGGTTAACCAATTGGCAACCGGCGCTGATAGATGGAAAATAGCTGAGTAATTAGTTAATAAATTAACCGTTCCCCAAGCTATATCATTTAACATAACGGCATGACGCTTGTATAACTCTTGTTTAAAAATCTCCTGATTTAAAGCCTCATCTTTATTAAGCATATGCTTAAAAATAGCACCTACGTTAATTAAAAAGCGGGCAGCAAAAAGCCCCACACTCAACACATTAAATACAGGTGCTGGCGCATTGACGACCTTAACTAAATCATCGATATCTCTATGCAAAAGGTTTTCTAATTGCACCAACCATTTTAATTCGTGGGCAAACATTAACGATTGTTTAACGAAGATACGGCAAAATGTAAAATGGATTCGGTAGATATTGGCAAAACCTAGCCATTCTTGCACTAAAGTTGCATGTTTAGGTGTTTTGGCTAATTTTTTAAGATCTTCTTTAAGCTTCTCAGCTAAAGAACTCGCAGTTTGCTCTGCTTTCTTTTTATCTTCTTTACCATCGCAATACTGCTTTATCTCCTCACATTTTTTACCATACTCTGCTGCTTTAAGAGAGCTGCCATAAATCTTATAATATTGCTCTAACATTAAGCAGCAATAATAACAATAAAGCCAAAATTCGATACGATCTTTATGTTTTTTAAGACTATCAAATAAGTGATTAAACTCATCTTCGATAAGTAATTTATTTTTTGCTAAGAAGCCATAATCTATTTCAGAAAGTAGCAACTCTATATTTTCAGTTTTAGTTTCTTCGTTAGCCCCTGCATTTTCATTTCCCGCTTTTTTACTCACTTTCTCCGAAAAAAAACGTCGTCTATTCGCTGAAAAGGAGGTATTATACTCAACAGCTGCAACCATATATCACCCTAGTCAAAAATAAAACAAAAAGATCAATAGAGCACGATAGCATTCTATCTGCTTTAAAACAAGTTTTTTTGTATTTAATTTTTTCATATTGAGTAGGTTTAGGGTGAGAAGGATTAACGCTTAGGGTCTTTTGACATTTCATCTCCGATCCTACGCCCCGTGGCTTGTCCACGGGTGTGCGAACAAGTCGCGGAACGTAGGCTAGTAGGGGGAGTAGAGCAATTATCAACAAACCCTACTTCCCAATACAAAAACTCGAAAAAATCTTGCCTAACAGATCATCGGAGCTAAACTCTCCCGTAATCTCGCAAAGAGCCTGATGAGCAAGGCGTAAGTCTTCTGCGAGTAATTCACCAGCGCGGTGCAACGATAATTGCTCCTTCCCTGCTAAAAGCAACGCTTTTGCGGTATCCAGCGCTTGGATATGGCGGCGGCGGGCAAGAAATTGCCCTTCTTGGGTTTGATACCCCACTACCTCTTTAAT
This sequence comes from Legionellales bacterium, assembly GCA_020050595.1. Taxonomy (GTDB): domain Bacteria; phylum Pseudomonadota; class Gammaproteobacteria; order Legionellales; family Legionellaceae. The sequence continues at coordinate 56,070 of JAGVKL010000058.1, read as the reverse complement.
TTTATCTTTTAAAAGCGATAGACCTTCACCGGATTTTGCTGAAAGATACACGTCATTACCATGAATCTTAGGCGCTTTTTTTTGCTCATCGATTTTATTAAACACTTTAATAATGGGAACTTTCGGAGGTAATTGCGCTCGTAAATCCTGATTTAATTGCTGTAAATCAGCCTGCCCTTTTTCATTTACATCAACCACCCATAAGAGACAATCTGCTTGCCTGACTTCTTGCCAAGCTCGCTTAATGCCTTCTTGTTCTACCAGATCATCACTTTCACGAAGGCCCGCGGTATCAATGACGGAAAGCGGAATATCATCTAACAAAATATGCTCACGCATGACATCCCGAGTAGTTCCTGGGATAGGCGTTACTATGGCTACATCCCGCCCGGCTAAGCAATTAATTAATGTGGATTTCCCAGCATTCGGCCTTCCTGCAATCACTAAAGAAATTCCTTCGCGTAGAATAGCGCCTTGGTAAGCACTGGCGTAAATAGCCTCTAAATCTTCTATAATGTTATGCAGCAACGAAGCGACTTTCCCGTCATTTAAAAAATCAATTTCTTCCTCGGGAAAATCAATAGCAGCCTCGACGTATAAACGCAAATGGATTAATTGCTCGCTAAGCGCATTAATTTTTTTAGAAAAATCCCCTTGTAAAGAGCGAATAGCCATTCGCGCAGCGGTTAACGAACTAGCTTCAATTAAATCCGCAATGGCTTCAGCTTGTGTCAGATCAATTTTATCATTAAGAAAAGCACGCTCTGAAAATTCACCAGGTCTCGCGATTCGTGCTCCACGTGAAACAATTTCTTGAAGTAAGGTATCAAGCACCATGGGAGCGCCATGGACTTGAAACTCCACGACATCTTCACCGGTAAACGAATACGGTGCTTTAAAGTAAAGAACCAAGCCTTGATCAATAAGTTCGCCGCTCTTACTGTAAAAAGAATTATACGCAACATACCGGGGCTTGATTACCTTTTTGCCGACAAATGCTTGGGTAATGGAAAGCGCCTGCGGTCCTGATATGCGGATAATACCTACTCCTCCACGCCCTTTAGGAGTAGCTATAGCCGCTATCGTGTCGGTACTCATATTATTTAGCGGTAACTAATTTACCTGGTTTATCATCACTGTATTTACGTGTGATATACCATTGTTGGAGAATGGATAAGGTATTATTCACAATCCAGTAAAGAACCAAGCCTGCTGGGAAATTCCAAAATAAGGCCGTAAATAAAATCGGTAAAAACATCATTACTTTAGCCTGCATGGGATCGGGTGGTGCTGGATTAAGCTTTTGCTGAATAAGCATAGTAGCACCCATGATTACCGGTAAAATATGATAAGGATCAGGGATCGCTAAGTCTTTTATCCAGAAAATAAAAGGCGCTTGACGCAATTCAACGCTTTCTAGTAAAACCCAGTAAAGCGCAATAAATACGGGGATTTGAATCAGTATGGGCAAGCAGCCGCCAAGCGGGTTCACTTTCTCTTGTTTATAAAGCTCCATCGTAGCTTGGCTAATTTTCGCTTTATCATCACCATAACGCTCACGAAGGGCTAAGAGTTTAGGTTGTAATTTACGCATATTAGCCATCGACTTGTAACTCGTAGCCGATAAGCGATAAAAGGCTAATTTAATCAGCACCGTCACCAAGACAATAGACCATCCCCAATTACCCACCACGGAATAGATAGCTTTCATCAATGAAAACAACAAGGAAGATAAGAACCATAACCAACCATAATCCACCGTTAAATCTAATCCAGGAGCGATGGATTTAAGTACGCTAGTTATCTCAGGCCCCATGTACAAACGCGAGCTTAACTCACCTTTCTCACCCGGTGCTAAATGAAGTGGTTGGCTGACTGCGCCAATAATATAATCGCCGTTATTAGCGCGAGTATAAAAATTATTTTTAGTTTCTGCTTGGGGCACCCAAGCGCTTAGAAAGTAATGCTGCTGCATCGCAATCCATCCGCCATCCGCATTGACGTCCAAGTTACTCTTGGTCATATCTTTGAAATTAACTTTTTGATAACGATGAACACCAGGCTTTGAATAAGACGCACCGGTATAAGAACCTACATGAAACACACTGGACTTATCTTCTTTTGGAGAGGTTCGCAATAATTGCGTATTCATATACCCTTTCCAAGGAGACTCTCCCTCGTTATTCACGGTATAGCGCACATCAATTAAATAACTACCTTTATTGAACACAAATTCTTTAGTAACAAGCAGGCCGTCAGCGTTTTTACCGGTAAGGGTAACGACTAATTTATCTTGGCCTTCTGCTAATTGATATTGATCTTGCGCCGCAGTGTACTGTGGATCTACATTTTCTATCGTTTGGCCTTGCGCTATAAATAAACTACTATTAGCGACATAACGCTCTCCTGCGTTATTTTGCAATAGGGTAAAAGGCTTATCTTTTTCCTCAAGACTTTCAGGGTAATCAAGCAACGCTGCATTGACCACATCGCCTTGCTTTAAATCAATTGCTAAATCTAACACATCAGTTTTAACCCGAATTATTTTAGACGGCGCTGTAGATGTCTCATCCGAATTTACCCCAATGGGCTTATCATTAGAATCTTGTGTAGGCACATTAGGTGCCATAGTGGTATTGGCAGTAACCCCAGGTTCGGTGATAGATGGCTTAAGTGTTGCTCGCGGGTAATCTATTTGCCAATTGGTCCACAAAGCGTAGGCGACCAAAGCCAATGCTGCATATAAAATAACTCGTCGGATATCCATTAAGAATTCTCTTTTTTAGGTAAAATTGGATCGTAACCACCATCAGCCCAAGGGTGACAGCGTAATAAACGACAGCATGCTAACCATAAACCTTTGCCAATACCATAATGCTCGACGGCCGATAAAGCGTAATCGGAACAACTAGGGTAGAAACGACAACAAGGTTTCATAAGCGGGCTAAGCAAATACTGATACAGCTTAATAGGAAAGCAAATCATTTTTCGCATAATTTGTCCCATGCTTGACTCAACTTGGCGATAATTACTGAATTTTGTACTTTTGCAATGCCATTTTTGGCCAAAATCACAATATCCACTGCTGGTAAGCACCGGGTACGAAAGGATTCTCGTACCAATCGTTTGATTCGATTTCGATCGTGCGCTTTAGCAATCACTCGTTTTGACAATGCCAGTCCAAGCCTGGCATGACCAACATCATTCTCACGATACAATATAATGAAATGCGATGTTACCAATTTCGTTGCCTGATTAAACACATAGTCATAATCGCTTTTTTTTAATAAGCGTTGTGTTTTGTCAAAGCAATGCACTATTAAGCAGACAAACGTTTACGGCCTTTAGCACGACGACGCTTAAGAACTAAACGACCCGCACGGGTTGCCATACGCTGACGAAACCCATGGTCTCGTTTGCGCTTCAAATTACTCGGTTGAAAGGTACGTTTCATAATGAACCTGCTATAAATTTTTTAGAGCTCGCAATGATAAAAAACTTTATCGATAGTGTCAAATAGATTAGCAGGGTAAACGCATCTAAATTTTGAACACAAATGATTGTCATTTTGCCTACTTCCCGCACTTTCAGCTTTTAATTTCCGTTTAGATGCATTTACCCTGCCCAACATTCTGCGTTAATAGTCCCTTTGTTATCCCCCTCCGTAATTATAATAAGAATTTAAATAAGAACTTTATTCTTATTATTACGTAACGATTTTCTGTGGGTAATTTAAAATAAAACTTATCTATCAATAGGTTAATCGCCATCAAACGTTGTTATAAACCCCTTATCTTTCTAAGGGGACTGACTTAGTATCTTTCTACGCAGTCACTTAGCCCTACCTTTATCCAGGTCTTTATAACGCATAAACGAAGGGGTTATTAACAATGAAAAAATATTATAAAAAATTGTACAATGTGCGTAATTAATTTGATTTGTGTTATAATTATACAAAATTAATTTATATACGGAGGAAAAATGCCAACGATAGCCATTAAAGAGCCAGACGCTTTTTTTGAAAAGCTATTGGATGATAAATCCTTGGAGCTATGCCAGTTCGAGTATTGGGTAAGTAATAATTTGGTTAGCCCAGATCAAATTGGCGCTGCTTTATTGAAATTTGATGAAGCTATCAGTGCAAAAGGAACAGATAAAAATACTGAAAAACGTAGAGGAATGGCTCGTTTTTTAAAAGCTTCTCTGCTAGAAATAACAAAACCTTCAGATGCTGAAGCTTATAGATTGTTGGAGGAAGCCAAAGACAATCCTCATGCCATATCTAGATTAGCAGATCTTGAAAAGGATGAATTTAAACGGAACTTAGCTTATGAAAAAGCTGCTCGTTTTGGAAATGTTATTGCTTTATCCATTTTAAATAACGATAAAGCAATAGCAAGTATGGCTTCAACAGATTCTAGTGCTGCAATACTTCATATCCGTCACTTAATAGACAGAAAGCGATCTTATGACTCAGCACTCATCTTTTGTGAGCAGCAAATGGCCTTAGGAAACCCTTATGCCTTTGTAGAACGGGCTTTGATGCATAACAAAGGGCTGCGGGTCTTCGGAAGCAATGAGGATATGGAGCATTTTAACACTCAAGCAAAAGCCGTTGGTGTGGAAATAGAACTTCGTCCTATAGTTGACCATAAAGCTACACTAGCTACTTATGGGGCGAAATTAACAGATGCTATACAAAAGTTGCGCGCTTATGGACAAAGCCTAATAGATAAAAAAACATCCTCTAATAATGATAGGGCTGCTGGAATGAATGCCGTAGTAGCTGCTGATAAATTAGAGTCCCTTGCTAGTAAATTTTTAAGCGAGGAAACCTCCAAAGAAGAAAAGGTAGGCATTAGTGCCGAATTTAAACAAACATTGGCTGAAAGCTACCGGAATGTTTCAACCCATAGGGCGATATGGAAGCCTATTCTCTTAAATATCTTGATAGCCGCGACAGGAATAGGTCTAATTGCGCTAGCAATGAAATTAAGTTGCTCTGGAAAAGGCTTCTTTTCAGATACGACCCGGGGCCGTAAAGCCAAGGACATCGATCTCATTTTTGATCGGCTCGACCAAGAAACTTTTAAAGAGGAAGATGCGGGTAGAAGGCCTTTTATGGGCCTAAGCCATGATGAGTGATGTACATCATGCTGAGTAATATACGTCATGTTGAGGGGGTTCTAGGCCGGAACCGTCGGAATTTTCGGACTTTCTTTGACCACTTCGTATTTTTTACCACACGTAAAAAATCCTCTATATTACCGCATAAAGACCAGGGTCTAAGGTCGTACGCCGAAGTGTAAAATCAACAAAAATTTAAAGGGTTATAGTCTCCTAATTTTTTAGGATTGTGATGTAGGACAATAGGAGTCATTGCATTATTCCGTCAAAGAAACATGGATATTCTTCGGTTGAGTGTAATCCAATGCCTCTTCCTTCCAGCCAATTCTACCTATTCCTGAATGCTTCATCCCACCAAAGGGCATGCCCGTGAAAAACTGTCCTACGGTGTTAATCCAGATAAATCCAGCTTCAATTTGATTGGCGGCACGATGGGCGGTTGTGAGATCTTTCGTCCAAACTGACGCGGCTAAACCATAATCTACATTGTTTACCTCGGCTAACATGTTAGCTTCATCTTCCCAATTTAATACTGAGATCACTGGGCCGAAAATTTCTTCTCGCGCGATCCGCATGTTGGGAAAAACATCAACAAATAGGGTTGGCAAAATAAAATTTCCTTTTTGCAAAGCAGGATCGGTCGGTGGAGTTCCCCCATAAACTAATGTTGCACCCTCCTTCTTTGCAGACGCAATAAATTCCATGATCCTGTCAAATTGCTGACGATTTATCACACAACCCATTTGACAATCTTTATTCGTAGGGAGACTGTGTTTGATAAGGCGCAATTTTTCAACGACTAAAGGGATCACTTGTTTATGCAATTTTTTATGTAAAAATACGCGGCTAGTTGAACTGCAAGATTGACCTGAGGCCCAGGGGAAATTCATGCCGTTAACAATGGCTTCGGCAATATGTTTTGGATCCGAATCAGGGTAAGCAATGAGCGCATTTTTTCCGCCCAGTTCCAACATCACTTTTTTAAGTGAGTCAGCAGCACTTTGTATGATTTTTTTTCCTACTGCAACGCTACCCACAAATGATGTTTTTGCTGTGAGCGGGTGCTTAGCCAGTGCATCCGCTGTACTAGCATTTCCCGTTAACACGTTAAATACGCCCGGTGGGAGTAAATCGCCGATAAGCTCTGCGAGTCGCACGGCTGAAATCGGTGCTTGATCACAGGGTTTTAAGACAATTGTATTTCCCGTTACTAATGCTGCTGCTGCATAGGCAAGCGAAAAATAGGCGGGATGATTAAATGGTATAATTAGACCCACAACTCCTATAGGTTCGCGGGTGATGTAATTTAGCCGATCCGCAGCAATAGGGACAACCTCTCCTTTGATTTCAGTGGCCAAGCCTGCAAAATAGTCGAGACGATCGGCGGCAAAAAAAACATCATGGAGCATTCCTGAAAAAGCATGACCCGCATTTAATGCGTCCAAATAAGCAATTTCTTCAGCATGTTCACGGAGTCGGTTTGCAACGGATTGAAGTTTCAGGGCACGAGACCTTGCGCTTTCATTACGCCAGAGTTTGAAAGCCATATGCGCAGAGTGGACTGCTGCATCAATGTCTTCTTTGGATGAAATCGCCACCGTTGCAATCACTTCATTGGTCGCAGGATTATAAGTATCCATTCTCTCCCGACCCTGCGGCTCATGCCAACTTCCGCCATAAAAAAGTTGATTTAGATGCTTTGGTAATTTGACATCATTGGAGATCTTGTCCATCACATATCCTTATTTTGTAGGTGGTATTATTTGTTGGCTTAATCGGTAAAATAAGATAAGACAAATGAAGCATATGCCTAAATACGTCAGTGCCATAGGGGTTTGTGTTTGAGTTTTAATAAAGGTTGCGAGCGTGGTGACTACAAAAACACCCGCGGAAACCCAGGATCCAAAAATGGCACTGGTCGTCCCACCAATGGCAGGAAAGAGACTAACACTCATGGTCATAATGTTGGGAAAAATCTGGCCACAGAAATAAAACAACAAGATCGTGGGCAACAAAAGAATGTAAATGTTGGGATGAAACATGAGACCGGCAACTGCCATGATCATACTCATGGTAGTTGCCCCAAGTAGACTAATCAGGACAATTTTCTCTGAACTCACATGGTGGATTATCCAGCGATTAATGAAATTCCCTAAAAAATAGCCGAATCCCAAAAGCAGGGCAATACGCCCATATGCAATGGCTGAATATTGTAGGGTGGCTTGAATAAGAAAAGGCGCAACCACATTAAAAACTACAAGCATGGCATAAATCAAGGATCCAATGATGGAATAAATGATGAAAAGGGGATGCGTAACTACCTCATGTAACGTTCTCGCAATCTTGCCAGGGAGGAAAGGAACAAGATGAAGATGCGTTTCTACCAAAACTATTCCCGCATAAACAAAGGTCAATAGCCCATAAACCCCGAAGAAATAAAAATCCGCCTGCCAATTAAAATAATCCTGCAAATACCCACCAATAAAAGGGCCGAGAATCGGTCCTAAAGCCCAACTGGTGGAAAGGTATGTCATGGCTGTTGTACGCGCGAGCCCACTAAAACAGTCTGTTACGATAGCACGGCAAACAACTGCTGCGCCTGCAATGGCAAAGCCTTGGAAAAAGCGCAACACAATCAGCATGTTAATGCTGACAGAAAAAACGGATAAAAAACTGACCAGCGTAAACACCATTCCACTCACGACCAGAATTTTCTTTCTGCCCAAACTATCAGATAAAACCCCGAGCAGCAGTTGTCCGATAGCATAACCTAACATATACGAGCCAATCGTGAATTGGACGAGGTGCTTAGGGGCATTAAAATAAGACTGAATCGCGGGTAGAGACGGCACGTACAAATCAACGCCTGTACCCATTAAAAAAGGGATCAGAAAGAGCAAAACAAAAATATGCCTTTTTTGTACCTTAGAAACGTGTACTTCCATGTCTTGGTGCTCCTGTTTATCGCACATTGCCTGGAATGTATAGGCCACTTTCCGTTTACCAGACAGGCTCTAATAAGAGCTCTAGCCTCTAACCGTCGAAGGTACCGGACGGCTTTTCACAGATTAAATTAGTCGATTCCACGCATCAAAGCGCCCACTGAAATATCCTCATCGATCTTAGACCAATGCACTCCGAGGCCATTACCAATGAAACGCCACTCTTGTCGTTCGACATTAGTTGCATCTCGTAATCTTGGAAACCATTCCAGGGGAGCTGAGATTTCTCGACCATCAGCTAAAACAAAATGTAATGAAGTTTTAGTAAAGCTAACATCAACCGCATGATCATCAAATTTAATTGCCAAAGTATTCATGCCGTTTCTCCAAAAATAATTCTCTATGTTCGATTACAAGCAATCTGATCTTAGCTAATTCATGACTTCTAAAACCATATGAACTCGCTAAACTTATCGGGTTTAACCAAAATTTACCAACCTTATCCCCATGTTCAATATGGATATGCGGTGGTTCATTTCCTTCCAGGCTAAAAAAGAAAAACCGATAACCTCTAATATTTAATATAGTAGGCATTATTATTCCATTTGTCGTAGCGCTCGTTTATTAATAAGTGTTGAGTGCAATATGGCTAGTATATCCTACTAAAAATTCCCAGAAAAACTAGCCTTTAAATTCAACGTATTCTTAACCCCACGCTTTAACTAGTAGTAATTATATTAAAGTTCACTGGCAAACGTAAGTTTCGCTTTTTAACATAGGTATTAAGCCCAATGTGGTTACTAAAACCGAGTAAGTTAGCGATTTTTCTAACTGATAAGCCTAATGCCAATAACTCTTTGATTCTTTCCTGATCTTTATCAAATTTACTTTTCTGTATAGTACCCTTAGGTTTTCCCAATTGAATACCTTGTGCCTTTTTATTTGCAAGAGCTTCCTTGGTTCTTAAACTAATTAAGTCTCGCTCAAGCTCAGAAAATAATGAAAACAGAGTAATCATGACTTTTGACGTCATGTCATGGTGTTTAATATCCAGATTTTGCTTAATAGCAATTACTCTAACTTGTTTTTGAACCAACTCATTGACCAATCCGATGACTTCCGCAGTGCTTCTACCTAGCCGACTTAATTCAGTAACAATGAGAGTGTCCGCACCGTTAAGAGCAGCCACCATTTCATCAATACGACGCTCTTTAGAAGTTCGCCTACTGGAAATAGACATTTGGATAAAATCATCAACCTCTAACTGATTTCGACGTGCATACTCAAAAATTTCTAATTTCTGATTATTCAAATCTTGCTTATCGGTTGATGTGCGAATATAGGCAATAGTCTTGGACATAAATTACTCAGAAATTAAGCCGTTAAGATTTAACCGTTAATATTGTATTAATTATACAGATTGTATTCTATATATAAAGTGTAACGTGACAACAGTACGGGTGTATAATAACGCTCGTTATCACACAACCAATATGTACTATTATATGCGCGCTAGCAACGAAAGACTAACCATTTTATCAGAGGCGGAGCAGGCCGCTTTATATGAGATTCCAGATTTTGACGATGATCAACGTTTGAACTACCTCAATCTCACTCCTGAAGAACAAATATTAATGCGAAACCGGGCTAATTTATTGGCCCAAGTTCATTGCGCGATTCAAATCGGTTATTTTAAAGCCAAGCATAGGTTTTTCTCTATTGACTGGGAAGAGGTACAGGACGATACCAATTTTATTATGCAAGAGTATTTTCCTGACCAATTTTTTCATCCAGCCCCTATAACCAATCACCAATATTATGCTCAATGTCATGTGATTGCTTTACATTTTGGCTATAAACTTTGGTCAAAGGAATTTGAACCTTTATTAAGTACCTAAGCGGAACAAATTCTTCGCCGTGATGTTAGCCCTCAATTTATCGTTATTGAATTATTGGCCTTTATGCAAGAAAAGAAAATAATGAGGCCAGGGTATAGCACTTTGCAAAGGGTGGTGAGCAATGTCTTAAACAATGAGCGTAATCGGTTGAGCACTATTCTTCGAGAATCACTGACCAAAGATGATCAATCCTTGTTGCAAAAATTGCTGTTTGAAAAAGAAACCGAGACGCTTTCTGGATTAGCGGATCTCAAACAAGACACGAAAGATTTTAAGTCGCGTATGATAGGTGCTGAGCGAGAGAAACTTCTCTCAATAAAACCATTATACCAGCTGGCCAAATCACTTCTACCAAAGCTCAACCTTTCTCAGCAAAACGTCCAATACTATGCAAGCCTTGTTGATTATTATGATATTTATGATCTACGCAAGGACTTAAAATCTGAGCAAACCTATCTTTATCTCTTATGTTATCTCTCGCAGCGATACCTTCATTTGAACGATAATTTAATGGATGCTTTTTGTTTGTGTCTCAAACAATTTGAAGCAGAGCTTAAGGAAAAAACAAAAGAAGCCTATGCTGGCTATGCAATAAGCAAACAAACCGACTCTTTTATCATGCGCAAATTGGCCAGGCTATTTATTGGGAAAGACTTGCCCGATCAGATAAGCTTTGGTGATGTGCGCAAGGAAGCGTTTGCAGCAATCATCACTGAAGAAGAGTTGCGCAATAAAATCCCAAACGAAGATGAGGAAGAGCTTAAACCCATCGATTTTCAATGGAAGCAGGTGGATACTTCATTTCATCGATTACAATTGCAGTTACGTCCCTTGATAATGGCAATTGATTTCTCAAGTACCTCAGCTGATAGCCCTTGGCTTGCAGCCATCTTATGGTTTAAGGAAATATTTGGTGCTGACAAAACGATAAACCGATATCCAGTTACGGCAAGTCCAGAAAAGACACGACCTAAGCGATTAGCAAAATATTTGTTTGATACGAACAGCAAAGGTGAGCAAAAATTTCATGCTGATCGCTATGAGTTCTGGATTTATCGGCAACTGAGAAAGAGGCTTAAAGCGGGGGAGATATATCTGGCAGACAGCGTCCACAATCGCTCACTTCAACAAGAGATTAGTTCAGCTAAGGAAAAGGGTATCCATGCTCTCCCGTTGGATATTCCTGTATTTAGAATCCCGATCAAACAATTATTGGCTCAACGATGTGCTGAGCTAAGGTCAAAATGGTTGAAATTTAACACCGATTTTTCTCAAGGTAAACTCAAACATTTATATTACGATGAAAAAACTAAAACGCTCCACTTTAAAAAAACTAATATTGATCAAGATGAAGATGCTCAATATCGTTTTTACGCGCAAGCACTGAATAACGGCAATCTTAATATGGCAGAAATGTCTAATATCCCTTATGACAACTTGCTAGACATTTATCAATCCCGTGTTCGATTACAAACGTTGAAAAAAGCCAATGATCTCATTGGGGATGACATTGCTAAAATGCCGATTTTTCCTTATTACTCATTAGATATGGCCATTTTATATGGTGGCGTGGACGGACAAAAATTTGAAGTGGCGAGACCCACACTTAAGGCAAGGCGCTCCAAAAAATACTTTAAAAAAGGCAAAGGTGTTGTGGCTTATACGTTGTTAGTGAATCATATTCCTCTGCAAACGGAGTTAATTGGTGCACATGAACATGAGAGCTATTTCGCTTTTGACATTTGGTGTAACAACACAAGCAGCATCAGGCCTACCGCTATTACGGGCGATATGCATCTTATTAATAAAGCTAATTTTGCAATGATGGATTGGTTCGGCAGTAAGTTATGCCCTCGATTTACCAATTTACAAACCCAAACGAAACATCTTTATTGCGGGGATGATCCATCGCAATATCAAGATTGGTTAATCAAGCCAATTGATCAAATTGATTGCCAGTTAATAGAAGATGAATGGCCAAATATTGAGCCTATTATTAACGCGTTAGGACTTAAAGAAATAACACAAAGCATCCTAATTAAAAAATTGTGTACTTACAGCGCGTCAAATCGTACCAGAAAGGCCATATTTGAATATGACAAATTGATTCGAAGTATCTATACCCTCAAGTATTTACAAGACAGGAAACTGCAACGTGATGTACATCGCTCTCAAAACCGTGTGGAATCATACCACCAACTACGCGCGGCTATTGCTACTGCTTATGGAAAAAAACAGTTATCAGGTAGGGGAGATCGTGAAATTGAGATCAGTAATCAATGCGCCAGGCTTATTGCAAATGCTATTATTCATTATAATTCTGCAATATTATCCAAGCTCAAGCTGAAATATGAAGCCGAAGATGATTATAAAGCGTTAGCTATGTTAAAGAAAATTTCACCCGTAGCTTGGCAACATGTTCATTTCCAGGGGCATTTCATTTTTTCTGATGACAAGATCATTAACTTAGATGAGATAATAAACAAAATTTCCTTAAATGGAATTAAAAAGAAAAGTATGGCTAAAAACACTCCGAAAATTCCGACGGTTCCGGCCTAGAACCCCTTGAGCGAAGCGAAACATCTCCGAGGGTTAAGACGATCCTTTGCGTTGCTCTGGATGACGAGAGTTTTTCTGGGTGATAGGCGGTTTTTTCCTTTTGCCCTAAATATACATTAATGTGTCCCTGCGCGTGAAAATAACCAGCAGCTCTATAATAATTATAAGTTTAATTTCTTTATCTTTTGTTTATTATTACGTTAAAAAAATCTGTTGAAAAGTTTAATTTTGATTTAATTATCAAAATATTATGCGCTATTTTACCTGTTTAAAATCCCTTGTTTAACTTAGGATAATCAGCGTATAACATGTCCCTGCTCTCCGCCTACCCTTGGTTATCCACGTCTTTCGTTACTCCTAATAAAAAGGTTACTAACACCTTAACTATATCTAATATTGTTTGTTATACTGACCCTCTCTCTTGTGAGCCGTTATCTTTTTCTTGCTCACAACCTGGTTCAGTGGCACTATTTATAATGGTTGTTTGTTCTCAACGTTTCTGGATTTTTTAGGAGTAAGCTGTGTCTGCAAATGTTTGGCAGAAATGCTTGGGTCTTTTACAAGAAGAATATCCCCCGCAGCAATTCAATACCTGGTTAAGACCCTTACAGGCTGAAACCGAAGACAGTACGCTAGTATTACTCGCGCCGAATCGCTTTGTAGTGGACTGGGTCAAAAAGCATTTTTATACCCGCATTAAAGAATTGGTCGCTCAATTAAGTGCCGATGCTATTAAATTGGTTAGCATTGAAATTGGTACGAAAGCGGCAGTCTTAGCCGAGACAGCACCTTCCGAAAAAACAGAAATTTCAGCGCCTCAAGTTAAAGTATCTGCTAAGAAAACAGCCGATCATTATAAAAATAGTTATCTTAATAAAAAATTCGTATTCGAAAACTTTGTCGAAGGAAACTCAAACCAATTAGCAAGAGCGGCTTCCTGGCAAGTCGCCGAGCGGCCCGGTGATGCATATAACCCTCTTTTTATTTATGGGGGTGTAGGTTTAGGAAAAACCCACTTAATGCATGCCATAGGTAATGCCATCTTAAAAAACAACCCCGAAGCAAAAGTTCTTTACCTTCACTCAGAGCGTTTTGTGGCGGACATGGTAAAGGCATTGCAAACCAATGCTATTAATGAATTTAAGCGGTTTTATCGTTCATTAAACGCTTTGTTAATCGATGATATTCAATTTTTTGCAGGCAAAGATCGCTCACAGGAGGAATTTTTCCATACCTTTAATGCCTTATTAGAAGGCCAACAGCAAATTATTTTGACAAGTGATCGCTATCCCAAAGAGATCGAAGGTGTGGAGGAGCGTTTAAAATCTCGTTTTGGCTGGGGCCTAACGGTTGCGGTGGAGCCTCCAGAATTAGAAACACGGGTTGCTATTCTCATCAGTAAGGCCGCTTTATCTAATATTGAGTTACCTTATGAAGTCGCTTTTTTTATTGCAAAACGTATTCGCTCAAATGTCCGCGAATTAGAGGGCGCCTTACGCCGAGTCATTGCTAATGCTCATTTTACCGGCAAACCGATTACCATTGAATTTGTTAGTGAAGCGCTACGTGATTTATTGGCCCTGCAGGACAAATTGGTGACGATTGAAAACATTCAAAAGACTGTTGCTGATTATTATAAGGTTAAAGTGGCTGATTTGTTGTCTAAAAGACGCAGTCGCTCCATCGCGCGCCCCAGGCAAATGGCGATGGCCTTAGCTAAAGAATTAACCAATCATAGTCTTCCTGAGATCGGGGATCATTTCGGTGGGAGAGACCATACCACGGTAATTCATGCTTGCCGCAAAGTGAAAGAGTTAGTGCAAGAAGCGAAGGATTTTGCTGAAGACTATAAAAATTTAATGCGTATATTATCTTCGTAATGGATTAGGAACGGCTGACGAGGCACTAGCTATGTTTGAATTAACAATCAGTAAGCAACAGTTATTAACCCCCCTATTAACCGTCGCTGGCGCTGTGGACAAAAAACAATCGTTAGCTATTTTATCGAATATTTTATTAAACTTAACTGAAAATTACTTGTCCTTAACCGCAACGGATTTGGAAATTGAAATTTCCTGCTCCATCCCTGTAGAACAGCGTCAAGGTGCAGGCCGCATTACGGTGCCTGCAAAAAAAATGATTGATATTATTCGCTCGCTTGATGATGAGGCTAATCCCACTATCTCTTTTGATACGGGAGTGGTCACAATTAAAGAAGGACGAAGTCAATTTAAGTTAGCGACGTTATCAGCCGATGATTACCCCAATAGTGAAGAAGAGGCGAATGAAGTTGAGTTTACGGTAGATAGAAATGCGTTGCTCCATGTATTGCAATCCACTCATTTTGCCATGTCACAACAAGACGTTCGCGTTTTTTTGAATGGATTATTATTGGAGCTTGATGCTCAAGGGATAACAAGCGTAGCTACCGATGGTCATCGTATGGCGGTATGCCGTCTTCCCTGGCAGCTTAATAACCAGCACCACCGTTTATTAATCCCCCGCAAAGGGATTCAAGAAATAGTGAGATTGTTAAACAGTGTTGCCGATGAGCAAATCGCAGTATCAGCAGGTAAAAGTCATTTTAAGTTGGTCACACAGCAATATACGTTTTTAACCAAGTTAATCGAAGCCCGCTTTCCCCCTTATGCAAAAGCGATTCCT
This sequence comes from Legionellales bacterium, assembly GCA_020050595.1. Lineage (GTDB taxonomy): Bacteria > Pseudomonadota > Gammaproteobacteria > Legionellales > Legionellaceae. The sequence goes on along the minus strand of JAGVKL010000058.1, from coordinate 40,880 downwards.
ACCAGCCAAGATAAAGAAGTCGTGATTGATCGAGATTTATTAAAGCGCGCCCTTTCTCGTATTGTCATTTTAGCGAATGAAAAATCACGAGCCATTTTAATGCATATCCAAGCGGGACAATTAACGCTAATCGCTAACAATCAAGAGCAAGAAGAAGCCATAGAAACTTTATCCGCAGAAACCAAGGGCGATGAGCTTAAAATCGGGATCAATGCGGGTTATTTATTAGATGTGTTAAATTATATTGCTGAAGGTGATTTACGGGTATCGTTAGCTAATCCGGACAGCAGTATTTTAGTTGAATCGCTGAAGGATGATCATTATTCGTATGTTATTATGCCTATGAAGATATGAGCATCATTGATTTAAATATTCATTATTTACGTAATATCTTTGTAGCGAAACTCCATTTCCATCCGCAGTTTAATCTTTTTTATGGCCCAAACGGCAGTGGTAAAACATCGCTATTGGAGGCTATTTATTTATTAGGCAGCGGTCACTCGTTTCGTACACGGGAAATTTTACCGCTAGTCAATCATGATGAACAAACCTTAACGGTCTTTGCTCGTACATCAGCCGATGAAACGATTAGTATTCAAAAATCCTTAACGGGCCCTACACAGGTCAAATTAAATGGGCAAGCTTGTTATAGCAGTAGTATGCTCGCGCACTTTTTACCTTGCCAAGTTTTTTATCAAGATATTTTTCAAATCATTGATGCCGGTCCTACTGTAAGAAGAACCTTACTGGATTGGGGATTGTTCCACGTGGAACCATCCTATCATTCGGTTTGGAAAAATTATCGCACCGTGCTTAAACAACGTAATGCCTTGCTTCGCCAGCAAGCCAGAGCGGCGCTTTTTGTGCCGTGGGATCAGCAGCTTGTTACGCTGGCTAGTGAATTAGATGGAATGCGTGAGCGCTATTTTGCTCAATGGCGCCTTGCTTTTGAAACGCTATTACCTTGTTTATCCGATGTCCCTTGTCGTATTGAATATTATAAAGGATGGGATAGAAAGGAAACAGGTAAGGGATTAGATGCTATTTTACACGAGCAATTTCCGCAAGATCTTCAGCGGCAATATACCTATGCTGGCCCCCATCAGGCAGATATTTTATTTGATCTCTCGTCTAAAAAGGCAAAGCTCTTATTATCCCGCGGCCAACAAAAAATTGTTTTAATCGCACTGAAATTAGCTCAATCACAGCTCGTGCCTAAACATTGCATTTATCTCTTTGACGACATTGCCGCCGAATTAGACACACAACATATCTCACGGTTAATAGAAAGCTGGCAGCGCATGAAGGGGCAGATTTTTTTAACCGCTATTGATACCACTATGTTGAAGTTATTAGAAAATAAAATAGACCTCAACGCACATTCGATTAAAGACGGGATATTCGCTTAACTAATGTTTCACGTGAAACATTAGTTAGCCCTTACGCTATTAAAAAGAATGTTATTATCCATATATACCCAAGATACTTCAAAATGCTAGGTTTTGATCGGTTGCTTTTTCCGCCCAGGAGCTTTTTAAAAACTCGCAATAGGGCTTTTACGCTTTCGGCAAAAAATAACAAAAATAACTGGAGTCTTCAGCACATTAGCGACTCTTATTACGATTCAACTGCCGAATTTAGGATGATGCCATCTTCAGACATATTGCGCTTAATATTATTCGGCGGAATACGTCTATCGATGCGGTTGTCCTGATACATCTGAACCACGACTATTTTATCCGAACCACGACCGTTAGGGAGTGGAGAAGTTAATGTTACTTTCGCTGCTCATTAAGATTAACTTCTCCACTCCCTAACGGTCGTGGTTCGGTAGGTGGTTCTGATAAATTGCGACTATTTGGGGGATTTAGATGCGTTTACCGTGTTTTGAAGTATCTTGGGTATAAACCCAGGCTAAAAGATGGTACAATCATAGCTATTTTCGTGATATTGGGCTGAGGGCTTTTATGAGCGTTGACACGACATATGATTCGAATAATATCAAGGTCTTAAAAGGGCTTGACGCAGTAAGAAAACGTCCCGGCATGTACATCGGTGATACGGATGACGGCACGGGTTTGCACCATATGGTGTTTGAAGTCGTGGATAACTCCATTGATGAAGCTTTAGCAGGTTACTGTCACGAAATTAAAGTTATTATTCATGCCGATGAATCGATCACCGTCATGGATGATGGTCGAGGAATCCCTGTTGATATTCACAAGGAAGAAGGCCGTTCCGCAGCGGAAGTCATTATGACGATTTTGCATGCGGGAGGTAAATTTGATGATAATTCCTATAAAGTATCCGGTGGATTGCATGGTGTAGGGGTATCCGTAGTTAACGCGCTTTCTTCGGAATTGCATTTACTCATCCGCCGTGAAGGAAAAGTTCATGAGCAACATTATCGCCATGGGGTTCCTGATGCACCTTTGGCTATCACAGGTGAAGCCCATTCAACGGGTACTCAGATCTGGTTTAAACCAAGCCCTGATACCTTTAGCAATATTGTTTTTCATTATGATATTTTGGCTAAACGTTTACGCGAACTATCGTTTCTGAACTCAGGCGTTTGTATTCATCTTTATGATGAGCGTAGCCAAAAAGAAGATTCTTTTCATTATGAAGGAGGAATTAAAGCCTTTGTTGAGCACTTAAATCGCAATAAGACGCCTATTATTCCTACGGTGTTTTCAATGAGTGGGGAGAGAGACAATATTAGTGTCGAGCTTGCTTTGCAATGGAATGATTCTTATCAAGAAAGCCTTTTTTGCTTTACCAATAATATTCCGCAGCGTGATGGAGGAACTCACCTTGCCGGGTTTCGCTCAGCGCTCACACGAACGCTCAATAATTACATTGAAAATGAAGGTTATGCTAAAAAGGCTAAAGTGGCCACGGTGGGTGACGATGCACGTGAGGGGTTGACGGCGGTGCTTTCAGTGAAGGTTCCGGATCCTAAATTTTCTTCACAAACGAAAGATAAGTTGGTTTCTTCGGAGGTTAAGTCAGCAGTAGAGTCACTGGTCTCAGAAAAATTGGGCGACTTTTTACTGGAAAATCCTGCAATGGCAAAGGCCATTGTAGGTAAGATGATTGAAGCAGCGCGTGCCCGTGAAGCAGCGCGACGCGCACGAGACATGACGCGACGCAAAGGAGCTTTGGATATTGCAGGACTCCCCGGAAAGCTTGCGGATTGCCAAGAAAAAGACCCAGCGCTTTCAGAGCTTTATATCGTAGAGGGTGACTCTGCGGGAGGCTCTGCTAAGCAAGGGCGGGATCGTAAATTCCAAGCCATTTTACCGCTAAAAGGTAAAATCCTTAATGTGGAAAAAGCACGCTTTGATAAGATGCTGTCCTCGCAAGAAGTTGCGACCTTAATTACGGCTTTGGGTTGTGGGATAGGGCCTGATGAATATGATCCGGATAAAGTTCGTTACCATCGTATTATTATCATGACGGACGCCGATGTAGACGGCTCACACATTCGAACCCTTCTGCTTACTTTTTTCTACCGCCAAACCCCCGAGTTAATTGAGCGAGGGTATATTTATATTGCCCAGCCCCCGCTTTATAAAGTAAAAGCAGGCAAGCAAGAGCAGTATGTTAAAGACGACGATGCCCTCTATGATTATTTGACAGAAAATGCCTTGGATAACGCAGCTTTTTATCCCGGGAAAGATGTTCCGCCGATTACAGCAAAAGCCTTAGGTGAATTAGTGCACCAATTTCGTCGGGTAGAAAAAATTATTAAACGTTATGCACGCCGCTATAATGCGGGCGTCTTAAAACATGTACTTTATTTGCCGCTCTTGCAAGCCAGTGATTTTACGGCGCAGGAAACTATTAATAAATGGTCACAACAATTGCATGAAAGTGTCCAAGACTTGAATGATAAAACACAGAAACTCAGTGTAGATGTAGTACACAAACCGGAAGAAGGGCGTTATATTCCTCGGGTTAAAATAACGCAGCATGGCATGGATCACTATATTTTGCTTAATACGGACCTTTTCCTTTCTAAAGATTATAAAGAAATGGTTAGTCTAGGAGAAAAATTAAACCAGTTGGTCGAAGATGGGGCAGTTATCAAGCGGGGTGATAAATCGCTCGCAGTAGAGCATTTCGAACAAGCCGTAGCATGGCTTATGGAGGAGGCTAAGCGAGGGCAGGGTATCCAACGGTATAAGGGTTTGGGTGAAATGAATCCGGAGCAGTTATGGGAAACAACCATGGATCCGGAGGTACGGAATATGCTACAAGTAAAAATAGAAGATGCAATTGCTGCGGATGAGATCTTTACGACCCTGATGGGTGATCAGGTCGAACCAAGGCGTGATTTTATTGAAACGAATGCGTTGGAAGCGGAAAACATAGATATTTAACAGGATTAAAGTGCCGCATCCTTGCGGCGAAGTCCATCCGTTGCTCTAATTCCTAAGTTGACATCCTGTCAGACATCCATGTCGTCCTTCCCGCTTAGTATAACTTTTTCACAAAGTGTGTCATCATGCCAGCGTCTGAATATCGTGTAAGAAATATCTCAAAAATATAAGTTTAACGGGCTCCTAAAGATTTATGATAAGGGGCCGATAATAAAGAAGGTAGTTGTAGTTGTCTATATAATAAAAATTATAAGGAGTAGGCAATGACAGATGATCAATTACAAGATTCTTTTCTTAAAGAATTACAAAAAGAAAAAGTTCCTGTTTCTATTTTTTTAGTTAATGGGATTAAATTGCACGGGATTGTTGACCACTTTGATAAGCATGTCATTATGCTTAAAAATGCAGTAACGCAAATGGTCTATAAACATGCAGTTTCAACGGTAGTACCTACCCGTACCATAAATTTATCTGTAGATGAGTAAAACAAAAACCCATTTTTTATTTGAACGTCCAGAAGGTGGTGAGCGAGCCCTCCTAGTGCAAATAGCACCGGAAGGGCTTGACGCTGATGCCTCTTTAATGGAATTTAAAGAATTAGCCGAATCTGCTAATGCAATCGTTGTGGGTTGTGTTCTTGGCGCGCGCGCGGTTCCTGATGCCAAATATTATATTGGTCTTGGTAAAGCTTCAGAAGTTAAAGAACAACTTCTAGAGCATGATGCACAACTAGTATTGGTAAATCATGAGCTTTCACCCTCGCAAGAGCGTAATTTAGAGCGTTTACTCGAATGCCGGGTGGTTGATAGAAGCGGATTAATCCTTGATATTTTTGCGCAACGGGCCCGTACTTTTGAGGGTAAATTGCAGGTAGAACTGGCGCAATTGCAACATTTATCGACGCGTCTTATTCGCGGTTGGACGCATCTTGAGCGGCAAAAAGGCGGTATTGGTCTTCGTGGCCCGGGTGAGACTCAATTGGAAACAGACCGTCGGTTATTGCGAGAGCGGATCAAATATATTAATAAGCGATTAGAAAAAGTAAGGAAAAGTCGCGATCAAAATCGTCGCGCCCGGCAAAAAACAGCCATGCCTACGGTATCGTTAGTGGGGTATACCAATGCAGGAAAGTCCACGTTATTTAATGCGCTAACCGGTTCAGCGAGTTATGTGGCTAATCAGCTTTTTGCAACCCTTGATCCCACTATGCGTAAGCTAGCATTGCCTGGCGCTTTATCGATTATCCTTGCCGATACAGTGGGATTTATTCGCGCCCTCCCTCATCAATTGATAGCTGCTTTTCATGCGACATTGGAAGAAACGAAAGAAGCGGATTTGTTATTGCATGTGATTGATATAGCGGATCCTAATTGGCGAAAAACGGTTGCCGCTGTTGAAGAGGTGCTTAAAGAAATTGGTGCAGAAGAGGTAAAGACGATTCAGGTATTCAATAAAATTGATTTAAGGGAAGGATGGGAAGCGAAGGTTGATTATCAAGATGATCATTGCAAGGTTTGGGTTTCTGCGGTAACGGGTGAGGGGCTTGAGTTATTAAAAGAAGCTATAGCTAATCAGCTAGAAGGCATTCTCATCGATGAAGAAATTGAATTAAAGCCGCAAGATGCCAAATTACGAGCAGCTTTATATAATGCTAACGCAGTTATAGCTGAATCGATCACCGAAGAAGGCAGCTTTCGGTTACATATCCGCATGAGTAAATCAGAAAAAGAGAAGTTGTTGAAATAGCGTCGGATCAACTCACCGGATCCTCTAAACTCAAAATGCCTGTATTAAAATCATAAGCAAATATCTCTGCATAGCGTCCCCAATCGATCATCGTCTTTAATACACGCTCGGCGGCTTTTTCGCTGAGAAAATCTTCAAGCTTGCTTAAAAATCGTTCTTCAGACACACGGTGTCCCACTTTTTCATCGAGAACTTTACGAATATATTTGGCTAGGGGAACTTTTTCTAATAATCGCTCCGCAAATAATTGTTTACGCTTTTGTAAATCTGCTTCAGAAAATTGTTTTCCAAGCTCTGTTAAATGGATATCTCCTTCTGATACTTGAGCAAATCCTAGAATTTCTAAGGTTTCTAAAATGGGGAATAAATCATCCACGTTCATCATCAGCTCATCGGCAAGCTCAGGTAAATCGATTTTGTCTTCGAAGGATTTCATGGTCTCGATCAAACCGGATAATTCGGAGGGCTCTACATCGGGTAGACGATAGCCCAAGCCAATTTGGCGCTCGCGATGGGCGTGGCGTGTTTTTTCTTTAGGGCCAGTGGTCATTAAGGTGTAAATTTTATCGACTAAGGCACGAAATTCGGGTGTTTCAGTATCACGCGGTTGGGCAAGGGTGACGGGTAAATCGGCACGAATGTAGCCAGGGTCGCTGCCTAGGATAATAATGCGATCGGCCATGGTGATGGCTTCTTCAATATTATGGGTAACTAAAAGAATGCCATTGGTATTGGTTTTTTTTTCTTGCCATAAGCCCAATAAGTCAGATTTTAAGTTCTCAGCGGTTAAGACATCCAGCGCTGAAAAAGGCTCATCCATCAGTAAAACGTCAGGGTTAATCACTAGTGCTCTGGCAAAGCCCACACGTTGGCGCATCCCCCCCGATAATTCTTTAGGAAAAGCGGATTCAAAGCCGTCTAGACCAATAATATCGATAGCCTCGATCGCGCGGCGTCTTCGCTCCTCTCGGCTAACGCCCTGTGCTTCAAGGCCGAGCTCTACATTTTCAAGTACGGTTAACCAAGGCATTAAAGCAAAGGATTGAAATACCATGGCGATACCAGGTACGGGCCGAGTAACGGCTTGGCCGCGATAAGTAACGGATCCGCTGCTTGGAGCAATAAGACCTGCCACAATACGCAAAAGCGTTGATTTCCCAGAGCCTGATTTGCCTAGAAGTGCTACGATTTCACCTTTATGCAATTTAAAATTAACATCATCAAGTACTAGTAAATTTTGCGTTACTGCTTTTTTGTAAGCTTTGCTTAGGTGCTCAATGCTGATAATGGCTTCTGGTGTGTACATAATCTCTCAATTAAAATTAAAACGCTCTTGCGCCAGGCGATAGAGCGGGCGCCAGATTAAATGATTAAATAGCAATACATATAAGCACATTATAGCTGTTCCCAAGGCAATTTTAGGGAAATCACCCGCCATAGTACTTGCTTGGATATACTCCCCAAGCCCTGTTGCTTTTAACGTGGTATTCCCCCAACTAACCCATTCGGCTACGATGCTGGCATTCCAAGCGCCGCCTGCTGCGGTAATCGCTCCAGTAATGTAATAGGGGAAAATACCAGGTAATGCTAATCGACGCCACCATTGCCATCCTTTCAAGCCAAAGTTATTAGCGGCTAAATAGAGGTCGCGAGGAATAAGTGTTGCCCCAGCGATGACATTAAATAAAATATACCACTGCGTACCCAAAATCATTAGCGGCGTTACCCAAATTTCAATACTTAAATGAAATTGCACAATGGCAATTACAAAAAGGGGGTAAAATAAATTAGCAGGAAAGGCTGCAAAAAATTGAATAACTGGTTGAATCTTTTGGGCTAAACGGGGTCGTAAGCCTATCCAAACACCTACAGGAATCCACAATAAAGAGCTTAGGATAATAAGCACGATCACCCGCGTAGCGGTTGCTGCTCCTAAGAGAACGACGTGTAGGATCTCTTTTAAACTTAATACACTTAAAATATAACGTAAAAGGAAATAACCACCGCTTAAAATGACCATAAATACCACGGTGTTCCACAACCAATCTCTATGTCTTTGTCGATTAAAGTCCGTATCTTTTAGTGGTTTATTAGATGCGCGCTGATTAAGCCAGCGAGCGTTAATCCATCGATCTTTTACCGAATTTAAAGTTTCTTCAAATGCTAGCATTAAAGGACTGCGGCGAATTAAATCGACCAACCAAGATTGATACTCTTCAGCATCGGCAGATTGCTCGGCCTTAAATTTTTCTGACCAGGCAATAAGTGGCCTAAATAAAATTTGATCGTAAAGAAAAATGACAACCACCATGGTTAAAATAGCATAACCTACGGCATATAAATCCCGTTGTTCAATGGCTAATGCGATATAAGAGCCCACACCGGGTAAGCGAATTTCCTGGTGTGCTACGGCGATGGCTTCAGACACCACCACAAAAAACCAACTTGCTGACATGGACATCATCATGTTCCAAATAAGGCCTGGCATGGAAAAGGGGACTTCAATTTTCCAAAAACGTTGCCAAGCCGTTAATTGAAACATAGCCGCCGCTTCGCATAAATCATGGGGTACCATTTTAAGTGATTGATAAAAGCTAAAGGTCATATTCCAAACTTGGGCGGTAAAAATAACAAAAATGGCTGCGCACTCAGGGCCTAATAAACTATTGGGAAAAAGATGAATAAAGCCGGTAATAGTAATCGCTAGAAAACTTAAGACGGGTACGGATTGTAAAACATCAATAGCGGGAATAATAACTTGCTCTGCACGACGATTTTTGGCAGCGAGTGCTCCGATTATAAAGGTAAAGGCGATTGAAAATAATAAAGCAATGGACATTCGTAAAACCGTGCGCAGTGCATAAAAAGGCAGATTCACAGGGCTTAAATTAATAGATAATGGCTCACCTAAAGCGTAAGGGGTTGCCATTTGTTTTCCCGCCCAACTTAAAAAGAATACCAGGGAAAAAATTAAAATAAGCAACAGCAAATCCCAGCGATTGATAAATCGACTGACATTTTCACGATTGGCAAAGTAAAAATGATTATTAGCCAAAAAAATCTCCTATGGTACTCTTAACTGCATCATCGTTTTTGAAAGTGTCGTTGCGAGGAGCACAGCGACGAAGCAATCTAGAGGCTTTGATGAAGTTCTTAATTATATCAAAGCCACTGGGTTGCTTCGCTTTGCTCGCAGCGACGCTCATCCGCTTCAGCTAAATCACATAGACCCGCGACCTGCGATTCAAGCCACATGGCTTTGTTGCATATTTATTATACCTATCGCAAAATGATTTAATCCAATAAGAAAAAGGCGATTATAATGCATCCACGAATTATTTTACTTTGTATTTATTTATTTGCATTGCCCTTAAAAGTTTTTGCCTTCGATGATACAGAGCTAGCTGTATGGGCTAATGAGGCTATTGTTGCGACTTATACCTATAATTACCAAAATTTTCTACCCAGGCAAAAGGAAATAGCCGTTTATTTCACTGCTCAAGGGTGGATTAATTATACGAAGGCCTTAAATGCGGCCAAGTTACCCGATAGCGTGAAGCAAAATCATTATTATGTAAGCGCAGTCGCCACGCTGCCACCCAAAGTTACCTCCATAGGGGGTAATCAATGGCAAGCCGTTATGCCACTGCTTGTGGTTTATCAAAATCCGCAATATCAGCAAAAACAAACATTAGAAATTACCATACAATTTACCGAAGCTCCGGCAGGCCAAGGTGTCCGCGGCCTTGCTATCATGAGCTTGCAATCCAAAGAAGTTACACCCGTTTGTAAATGTTAGCTAGCTCTGGATCTGGGGGCAGGCCCTATAGAGCGTCGCACGCCCACCAATGTGACTAAGAGTCAGTTGCTTGCAACCAGGCGCTTTAAGTATTGATGCAAGTTATGGCTGCTTTCCTGGTTGCAAGCAACCAGGCTACAGTTTACAAAGTGACGATGCCTCAAGGCCTGACCCCGTGACTTTATCTTAACACCATCATAGTAATATGAAATAAAATCAGCAGCGTAATAAAAATAAGAATGATAGTGAGTTTTTTGGGAATGGTGGTATCAAGTACCGCCTGCTCAGGTTTCTCAGGATTATAATAAACGCTAATTTCCGTCTGTTGTTTGTAGGCACTTGCCGCTTTATAGGCAACTTGACGAGCGTATTGGCTTTCAGGTGTATTGTGTAGGGTGTCTAGGAATAAATGCTCGCCCCTAAGCTCCTGACCGTCTACATCGTAAATATATTCAATCTTAGGCCATATATGCCGGCCTTGAGTTGTCCATTCGCAGTGAGTGATGCGTCCTTGTGTTTTTTTCCAGTGCTTGGTTTTGGCCGATAGGCGTCGATGTTGCCAAAAATAGCCCCATACGAGCAATAAAAATAGAAGCCAAGTCCAATCGAGAAACGTATGCCAGTTGGTGAAAAAGGAGGTCATAAAAATCCTAAGCTAAATTATTATCCTAGAAAAAGCAGTAGCTCTCGTAGTGAGACTGACTAATGTGGTGATTTTTAAAGAGTTTATCTTATTTTTTTGGCGAAGGCATAGTCGCCACTATGGCGAGTCAAAAAATGAGATAAACTCTTTAAAAATCAGTGCAGTAGGTAGTCGTAATAGAGAGCTACTGCTTTTTCTAGGATCATGCATCACTATAGAAGCTTCTTACTCTTGCTGCTTACACGTATCTCGGTATAATTGCTCTACCTAAATGATTGTAAGGAAAAGCAATGATTGCGAAAACACCCCTGCATGCCAGCCACTTGGCACTCCATGCTAAAATGGTGGATTTCCATGGTTGGGAAATGCCTCTTAATTATGGCTCACAATTAGACGAACATCACTATGTACGAAATGATGCAGGCCTATTTGATGTTTCGCACATGACAGTGGTCGATGTATTGGGAGCGGGAGGACGACAATTTTTGCGTCGATTGCTAACCAATGATGTTGACTTACTAGAACACACAGGGCGTGCCTTATATAGCTGTATGTGCAATGAGCATGGTGGAATCATTGATGATTTAATCGTTTATCAGCGCGCGCCTGATAATTATCGCTTGGTTTTAAATTCTGCTACTCGTGCAGCAGATTTAGCTTGGATCCGTGAAAAAATTTTAGGTTTTGCCGCGGGTTTGCAGGAGCGTACAGAGCTTGCGATGCTTGCGGTGCAAGGTCCTGAAGCCATTCGTAAAACGTTATCTATTCTAACACCTGCGCAGGCGGATGCAGTCTCTACCCTAACGTATTTTGAATGCGTTGATGTGGATGATTGGTTTTTTGCGCGGACGGGTTATACCGGCGAGGATGGTTTAGAAATTATTGTTCCTCAGGATGATATTGCAGCGCTTTGGGCAGCTTTACTCAAAGCGGATGTAAAACCTTGTGGATTAGCGGCACGCGATACGCTTCGCTTAGAGGCGGGTATGATGCTTTATGGTCAGGATATGGATGAAACAACAACTCCTTTGGAATCGGGTCTTGCTTGGACCGTCAAATGGCAGCCGGAAGATCGCGATTTTATTGGAATGGGCGCCCTTTTATCGCAAAAACAATTGGGATTAAAGCGTAAATTAGTAGGCCTAACCTTAGAAGCAAAAGGTGTCATGCGATCGGGGCAGCGAGTTGTTATTGCTGGTGCAGCCGATGGAATTATTACCAGCGGCACGTATTCCCCTACCTTAGAAAAATCCATTGCCTTAGCGCGTGTTCCTATCAATACTGGGGACGAAGTGATGGTGGATATTAGGGGCAAGCTTTTCCCTGCCCGTGTAGGGAAACCCCGTTTTGTAAAACATGGGCAACCCATTTAGCGGTGTAATATTTTTATTAAGGATAACTATGAGCGATACTCCAAAACACTTAAAATTTACTCAAACCCATGAGTGGTTGAATAGTGACCAAGAAGACATGAGCGTTGGGATCACCGAACATGCACAACAATTATTAGGCGATATGGTTTTTGTTGAATTGCCTGAGATTGGCAAAGAAGTAAAAGCCGGTGAAGAGCTCGGTGTGGTCGAGTCCGTTAAAGCCGCATCGGATTTTTATGCGCCTATCAGCGGGGTTATTGTGGCCGTTAACCAACAAGCCAGTGAAGATCCAGCGATCGTTAATCAAGATCCCTACGGCGCGGGTTGGTTAGTCAAAATAAAAGCGAGTCATCCAGACGAAATCAAAGCATTATTGGATGCCGAGCAATACCAACATGAGATTGCAGGAGCGCATTAACATGCCATACATTCCCCACACCCCTAAAGACAAAGAAGCGATGCTGGCAAGTATTAATGCCGCTGATATCCAAGCGCTTTTTGATGAAATCCCGAGTGCTTTGCAATACGGCGAATTTAAAAACATGCCCGCAGGTCTTAATGAAATGACTATGCAAAAGCATGCTCAAATATTGGCTGAAAAGAATAAAAACGGCATTTGTTTTATAGGGGCGGGAAGCTATGAGCATCATATCCCTGCTGCAGTTTGGGATATTGCTTCACGCGGAGAGTTTTTAACAGCCTATACGCCCTATCAAGCAGAGGCAAGTCAAGGGACGTTGCAACTGCTTTATGAATATCAAACGATGATATCGGAGCTAACCCTCATGGACGTTGCTAATGCTTCCATGTATGACGGAGCTACCGCATTAGCCGAAGCAGTTCTTATGAGTGTTCGAGTGAATCGGCAGAGCAAAACCAATCGCGTATTGGTTGCTGGTACCGTCCATCCTTTTTATCGCGAAACACTGGAAACAGTTGCTCGCAATCAACATATTGAAGTGATCACCCTGCCTTTTGATATGACTCAAGGTAAAACGCCGCTTGCTGCTTTAGAAAAATATACCGGCGAAGATATCACAGCCTTAGTCATTGCCCAGCCTAATTTTTTTGGCTGCTTAGAAGACGTGGATGCGATGACGGATTGGGCAGAAGCTAATCAAACGATTAGCATCGCCTGTGTGAACCCCGTGTCGTTAGGCTTATTAAAGCCACCCGGCGCTTGGGGGCAATCAGGTGTTGATATTGTTTGTGGAGAAGGCCAGCCTTTTGGTTCTCCTATGGCATCAGGTGGTCCTTATTTTGGCTTTTTTAGTACGCGTATGGAGCATGTTCGCCAAATGCCAGGCCGCATTATTGGTCGAACGGTAGATAAAGATGGCAAGACAGGCTATACCCTTACGTTGCAAGCGAGAGAGCAACATATTCGCCGTGCGAAAGCTACGTCTAATATTTGCACCAATCAAGGGTTATTGGTTACGGCAGCAACGATTCATATGAGTTTATTGGGTGCAGAAGGCTTAGCGCATGTGGCACAACGGTGTCATCATAATACGCATGAGCTCATCGCCGCATTAACGCGCATTAAAGGTGTTGAGCTGGTGTTTCAAGCGCCTTATTTTCATGAGGCACTGGTGCGATTGAGTAAACCGGCTCATCAGGTCGTAAAAGATCTTTTAAAAGCGGGGATTGCGGGCGGTTTTGAGGTTGGCCCGCATTATACACAACTTCCAAATACCCTCTTGGTTTGTGCAACCGAGATGCGAACAGAAGAGGATATTTTGCAGTATGCACAAACCTTAGAACAAATCATGGCGGCTGGGGAATGACATGTTTATTGTGCAATTAACGTATAAAGCACCGCTTAGTGAAGTGGATAAATATTTACAAGCGCATCGGGAATACCTTGATTACTATTATAAACAAGGCGTTCTTCTCGTGTCAGGCCCAATGAAGCCTAGAACAGGCGGTATTGTCATTGCACTCACCAAAGATAAGGCGTATTTAGAATCGATCTTACAAAAAGATCCTTATCACTTGGCGGAAATTACCGATTATCAATTAATCGAATTTACCCCGGTTATGCATAGAGACGAACTCAAAGATATTATCCTTACTACGGAAGGCAAATTATGTTGATTTTCGAACAATCTGAATCAGGGCGCCAAGCAAGGGCGCAATCACCAAAGGCTAGCAACAGTCCCTATTCTATTCCCAAGGAATTTCAGCGAGAGACGCCTCCTCGTTGGCCGGCTTGTTCGGAGTTGCAAGTTGTTCGTCATTTTACGCGTCTTTCGCAGAAAAATTTTTCTATTGATAGCCACTTTTATCCTTTAGGCTCTTGTACCATGAAATACAATCCACGAGGGGTTCACAAAGCAGCCTCGTTGCCGGGGTTTATTAATCGCCATCCTTTGGCAATGCCTATGGCGAGCCAAGGCTTCTTGCAAGCAATGTATTCTTTACAAAGTTACCTTGCGGAAATTACCGGCATGCCTGGTGTATCGTTAACCCCGATGGCGGGATCACAAGGCGAATTTGCTGGGGTGGCGATGATCAAAGCTTATCATCAATCCCGCGGCGATAGTTTGCGTGATGAAATGCTTATTCCCGATGCGGCTCACGGCACGAATCCCGCTTCTGCCGTTATGTGTGGATTCAAAGTGGTTGAAATATCTACCGGCCCTGACGGCGATATCAACATGGATGAATTGCGGCAAAAGGTAGGCGCAAGGACTGCGGGTATCATGTTAACCAATCCTTCAACGTTAGGGCTTTTTATGCGCCAAATTAAAGAGGTCGCCGAAATTGTTCACCAGGCTGGCGGGCTTTTATATTATGACGGGGCTAATTTAAATGCGATTTTAGGCAAAGTAAGACCAGGTGATATGGGCTTTGATGTTATGCACCTAAACTTGCACAAGACATTCGCCACACCCCATGGCGGCGGTGGCCCGGGAGCGGGTCCTGTGGCGGTTGGGCAGCGCTTATTACCTTTTTTACCCCTTCCGGTGGTTATTAAAGAGGAAGATATGTATCGTTTCGCCGAGCGAAGCGATTATCCACAAAGTATTGGTCGCTTATCTTGCTTTATGGGAAATGCCGGGATTTTATTAAGAGCTTATTTTTATATTCGGTTATTAGGAAAAGAGGGTTTATTGCGTGTTTCAGAATTCGCAACGCTGAATGCTAATTATTTACTAGCAGAACTGACCAAGGCAGGATTTACCCCCGCATACCCAGGTCGGCGGGCAAGTCATGAATTCCTGCTTACCTTGCGTAAAGAGAAGAAAGAGCTCGATATTAGTGCGATGGACTTAGCAAAACGGCTATTGGATTATGGTTTTCATGCCCCTACCACCTATTTCCCACTGTTAGTACCGGAGTGTTTATTGATTGAGCCGACAGAAACTGAGTGCAAAGAAGAGCTTGATCGCTTTATAGAAGCCATGAGGGCAATCCTTACCGAAGCCAGGAATAATCCCGAGCTCCTGCGAAATGCCCCTCATACTCTACCTGTAAAGCGTTTGGATGATGTGAAAGCGGCAAGAGAGTTAGATTTGAATTATTATCATACGCTGGATAAAGAGGCTCAGTAATGAAATGGTTGGGGTCGTTTCGACTCAACTTTGCCCATTTATCCCCTCTCCTCCCCGGGAGGGGCCTACGAGGCCATTAAAAACCGCTTCAACCCACGGGCACTTTGGCCGCCATAAAGTGCTCGAGCTAATTGTCCATCGGGATTAAAAATAAATGTAACCGGCACCCCTCTAATATCGCCCAATTGCAAGACTTCTGCAGGATCTTTTAATGAAGGATAACGTATACCGACTTCTCGAATTAATTTTTTTTGTGTGGCCGGTGCCAGGCCTTCATAATTTACCGCAAATAAAACCACATTTTTATGTTTATTTTCTTCATAAAATCGATTTAATTCAGGAATTTCAGCAAGACAAGGTTCACACCAACTAGCCCAGTAATTAATTAAAACCCATTTCCCTTGCAGGGCGGAGAAAGGAATTTTATGCCCATTCACGTCTTGAAGCGTAACTGCTTGAAGTGGCATAAAAACTAAAAACAGGAGGAGAAATATAAATGGTCTAAAGATAGCCATCATAGAATGATACTCAATGATAAAAAGTCTATCTTAGCACAATAGACTTGGTTGGATACATTATGAATGCTAGTGGGGTGATTCGCTTGACCTGAGGGACTGCTCTTTTTTTGTTAACCAATGTAGCTCGTAAGGAGCAAAGCGGATTACGGGGATAACTGGAATCTTCAGCACATTAACGACTCTCGTTACGATCCAACTGCCGAATTTAGGATTATTGTTTTTGTTGTTCTATATGGTGATCGTAACATTCGTTGAGAAACCCCGTAATCCGCTTTGCTCCTTACGGGCTACGGTTTAATAAGTGACGATTACATGATAAATATTCGATAAAATTATTTAGGGCTCATGCCGCTACCCTCTTCCTCATCATTTTTATCAGTAAGCGCAGGAACGGCAGGTCCATCTGGTAAGGCACTTAATCCCGGTGCTGCAGTGATTGGGCGAACAGTTGCAGTGTCTGTGGTTTTTTTCAATTCGCGCAAAGCACTAAGAAGTTTAAGTTCATCATTGGTTTTTAGGGCTTCATCCACTTTTGCCGAAAGCTCTGGGTTTTTACGCACTTCGGCGATCGCTTTTTCAAGTTCGGCGATTGTTTCCGGTTTAAATTGTCCTTGATAAAGCGTGCCATTGCCATCGGAAAACTTATAAGCACCTGTTAATTGTCCCTTCCCATCTTGCATCACAACGGTAAAAGGCACCTTTGCTTTAGCCTGGTCCGTAAAAAATTTATCGGCTGCTTCTTTACTATCAAATACCAATACCGGCTTCTTCGTATCATTAGCTTGCGTACGACGCTTTTCTTCTTCCTCATCGGAGATTTTTTTATCTGCTTTTAATTTAGCTAGGTACTGCTCATAGGCTTTACGTAAAAGGTCTTTACTCTCTTCTTCTTTATCCAAGAGGGCAACACGATGTGGATTAGGCTTGGTTGGCATAATGGGCTCCAAAAATTCAACAATTGTGACAATTATAGCACATTAATAGTGTTCAAATAGGTATTAAATTGTTAAGATTTCGTTAAGTTTTCTTTGCTATGCTGGTTTGTTTGGTTGAAGATTAGAGGTTTCTCATGCCTGATACACCATTTTCTGGCGATTATAAATATATTCCCACGATGGACTCTTTATCGGCTGTTGTTTGGCAAACAGCTAATTTTATGACCACCGCAGGGATCACTAGTGTGGCTGTTACCATGGTGCAAAGCCCTTTGGATAGCTTAAGGGCTAATTGGACTAATACTCAAAGGGTTTTCCCAGCTTGTGCAGGGCTTGCATTGGTGCGGTTTCTCTATACGGGCCTGGCTCCCGGCTTAGCAAGTTCTGGGGTTAGAACCGCTTATGTGACTACGGCTAAAAATGCGGGGTCTTCAGCAGAAAAGGACACGGGAGAAAAACGATCTATCTGGACGGGCGCTGCTTATGCCATAATGGTTGCTCTTGGGGAAGTTATCATTACTCAGTTGCCGGAGACGAAAAAGGATTTATTAAAATTCGGAGTAGTGCCTGGGAGCTTTTGTTGGCAAGGGCCTCATAATCGTTTTAAACTAGCTAAGCTAGGATGCGGTGCACGCCTGGCAACAACGTCTACCAATTTTTTTTCATTGTGTGTGGGTGAAGAATACGGATCCTTAGCTTCTAGTGGAGGTTGTGTGGCTGTTGGGGCGTTAAGTGGCATGACAGCCGCTCTTGTATCTCATCCTTTTGTCTATTATCGCAGCATTATTCTTAGGCAAGTAACCACAAAGGGGGAGCAATTAGAAGTTCCTTCCCTAAAAGAGGTTGTGGCTGAAGCCAAAGCACAGGTAAAGAAAGAAGGCATTTTACCGTCAGCTAAAAAATGTACTAAAGGTTTTGTTGCCGATCTTAAAGGAAACGTTCCCTTGCGAATGGCGAGTACGGCGCTAACTTTTGTCGCTTTATCGGGTGTTAGCCGAGCACTGGGCGCTTATCCCCTCGCACGATGGGGTCTTTTCAGTAGTTTAGCAAGGGTGTCGGAGGAGGAGGTGCTTAAGCCTTCTTGTAGGGAATTAGCATAGGGATTGTCTCACTATTGTTCATTCGCAAAATCATGGTTAGCAAGTATATAATTAGCCATTTTAAATAATCCTAAATTCGCTTCGAGATCCCAATGGATGAGCCTAAAAGTAAATCACAGAAAAAACGCGATGCCAGTGCGTTGCAAAAAATAGGGGTCGAGCTTATTGAATTAAGTGAGGATAAACTTAATACCTTAGGTCTGCCATCTAATTTGAAACAAGCCATTATTGACGCAAAATCACTGCGAAGTCATGGCGCAATAAGACGCCAAGCGCAATTGATAGGTAAACTGATGCGGGTAGAAGGTAATGAGGACATTTTAGCAGCCTATGGGCGTTTACAGGCAGAAGCAAGCGCGCAAACGGCGCAATTTCATCAGGTAGAGCAATGGCGAGCAAAATTAATGAGCGAAGGGAAAGAGGCGTTGACCGCATTTATTGAAGCGTACCAACCCGAAGATATTCAACAATTACGTCAATTAATTAAAAAAGCTATTGACGAGCACCAGGCAGAGCGCCATACCGGCGCTAGTAAAGCTTTATTTCGTTATTTAAGGGCCCATATCGAATGATGTTCTCTCTTTTTATTAGCTGTCCTAAGGGCTTAGAATATTTACTGGAAGAAGAAGTAAGAGCGCTTGGGCTTCATGTCACGCGTGTAAATCCTCAGGGCGTTTATGGCGATGCAAGTTTGAGTGTTATCTACCATATCTGTTTATGGTCAAGACTCGCTAATCGAGTGCAGCTTATTTTATTTAATGGACAAGCACATAACCAACAAGCCCTGTACCAATTGTGTCGACAATACCCTTGGCAAACGGTTTTTTCTGCTGATAGAACACTTGCCATTGAATTTCATGGATCCTCAGGACAAATCCGCAACTCTATGTTTGGTGCACAGGTAGTAAAAGATGCCGTCGTTGATCATTACCGTGAATTGTATGGCACCCGGCCTGTTATTGACCGTGAAAAGCCTGATATTCGATTGCATGCGTATTTAAAAAAAGATGAGCTTACCGTGAGTTTAGATTTAACGGGCTATAGCCTTCACCAACGTGGCTATCGCCAAAAAGCAGGCGCCGCTCCTTTGAAAGAAAATGTGGCAGCAGCCATGCTAATACGGGCTAAATGGCCAGAGTGGGCAGCATTAGGCTATACCCTACAAGATCCTTTTTGCGGATCAGGGACGCTCGTGATCGAAGCGGCGATGATGGCTGCTCAAATTGCGCCTGGACTATTACGAAATGATCAATCATTGCAGTATTGGGCACAGCATCAATCTGCACTTTGGGAAAAAATAAGGGCACAAGCCCTACAGCAAGTGAAGCCGCTTAAGGCTAAGCTATATGGCTCTGATCAGGATTATAAATCCATTGAAATAGCTCGTGCTAATGCTTTGCGCGCGGGCGTTGGCTTATTAGTTGAGTTTAAACAGGCGGCGCTTGATGAAATAAAGCCGCCCATGGAAAAAGGGCTTTTGATTTGCAATCCCCCTTATGGTGAGCGTCTCGGTGATGTATCGCAATTAATTCCTTTGTATCAGCAATTAGGTCATTTATTGCATACGCATTACCAAGGTTTTCAAGTTGCTCTCCTCACCGCCAATCCCCTGCTTGCAAAAGCAACGGGCTTAAGGGCTGGTAAGCAATATACGTTATATAACGGCCCGCTTGAATGTAAATTATATTTATTAGCTATTGATGCTAAGAATCAGCTTAAAGATACAAAGCAAGAGAGCTTATCGGCAGCGGCTAAGATGTTGGAGAACCGACTGCAAAAGAATTACAGCCATTTACAAAAGTGGGCTAAGCGAAATCACATTAGCTGTTATCGGGTATATGACGCGGATTTACCGGAATATGCGTACGCCATCGATATTTACAATGATTATGTGGTGTTACAAGAATATAAAGCGCCTACAGAAATTGCGGCACATAAAATAGAGCGGCGAAGTCTTGATGTGCACCAAGTAGTCCCGCTGGTTTTAGGGGTACCCTCGTCTAACCTTATAGTCAAACAACGCAAGCAGCAAAAAGGGACTAGTCAATATCAAAAAATGAACCAAACCGAGCATACCATGATTGTGCAGGAAGGGGCGGCGAAATTTAAAGTTAATCTTTATGATTATTTAGATACGGGCCTCTTTTTAGACCACCGTCTTTTGCGCTTGCGCTTGGGTAAATTGCCGCAAGATACACGGTTATTAAATTGTTTTTGTTATACCGCTACGGCGAGTGTGCATGCCGCGTTGGCGGGTGCGTTTACAACGAATGTTGATTTATCCAACACGTATTTAAACTGGGCTAAAGAAAACTTTAAATTAAATAAACTTGATTTAGCCAAGCACCAATTTGTCCAGGAGGATTGTTTAACTTGGTTAAAGAAAACGCGCGATCGTTTTGATGTTATTTTCCTCGATCCACCGAGCTTTTCGAATTCAAAACGGATGGATGGGACGTTGGATATTCAGCGAGATCATGAAGCGTTAATTAAAGCGGCTATGCATCTTCTTTATCCTGAGGGTATATTGTATTTTTCCACCAATTTTAGGCATTTTAAATTATCCCCGCGAATTGCCGCAGACTATAATATACGCGATATCAGCGCGGAGACCATCGATGTTGATTTTAAACGCAATCAACGCATCCACCATTGTTTTATGATAAAAAACCAGTAGGTTGGGTCGAAGACCTGGGGGAGCGTTACTTTTTAAAGTGTAGCCTGGTTGCTTGCAACCAGGGACTTTAAGTATTGATGCAAGTTATGGCATGCTTTCCTGGTTGCAAGCAACCAGGCTACATTGTTTAACAAAAAGTGACGCTCCCCCAGGTCTTCGACGCAACATTAACCCTTTTACGGAGCCACTGTATTCCCTTGAGTGTCCAATGCATTCTTATCATAAAAAAGCTCACCTTTTAATTGTGGCATCCATCCAAACGCAAAAAAGGCTTCCGCCATGATAACCAAAGGCGCTATAAATATATGGTGTGCATGCTCCATAAAAGCGGGGCGATTTTCCTCAATAAAATGCCCCACTAGTTGCAAACTTAAGCCAAGAACAAAGAAAAATAAACAAGACCACAAAGCAAAAGCCGTAGGTCCTTCGTGGCTGAAAAATTCAGCTATCCATAATAAGAAGATGAGCACAGGGGTGATGGCCAGAGCGAGCCGCCATTGCAGACGAAAATAATAGGCAAGCAGGATGAGGGTGGCGATATGCGCAATATTAATATTCAATACACCAACGATAACAACCCGAACAAAGCCTAATAAAATCATGAAAGAAAGGATAACTAAAGGGATACCTACCATATGCGTGTAACGAGTCACTGGCTTTTGATGGTACATCGCGTAAGACCTTGCTTGTTCAACAAATGGTTTCATGACAACGTCCTATGTTATTTGCCCTTTAGAACCATAACACATTATAACGAAGCCGGCTAATTCTAAATACGAGATGCCAGAGCAAACGCATCTAAACTTAGAACTCCCCTAAACTTAATGATAAAGTGGTAATAAATTCTTATTGGTTAAAATTAAATGGACTTATTACGTAAAAAAAATATCAATGCATTAACTGATAGGCATACAGACTTTCGCCAATGTTTATCGGCGCTTGACTTAACCTTTCTAGGCATCGGAGCCATTATTGGCGCAGGTATTTTTGTCTTAACAGGCATTGTGGCTGCGACCCAAACAGGGCCTGCCATTGTTTTTTCTTATATCATTGCAGGTCTTGCTTGCGCTTTTTCAGCCTTGGCTTATGCTGAATTAGCGGCCATGATTGGCGGATGCGGCAGTGCTTATGGGTATGCGTATGTAGGTTTTGGTGAATTCGTTGCCTGGATTGTGGGTTGGGACTTATTGCTTGAATATGCTATGTCTGTTTCAGCAGTATCTGTAGGGTGGAGTAGTTATTTTAATGATTTATTACGCGCACTAAATTTACGTATTCCTCTGGCCTTTGCTCATGGACCTGGGCAAGGGGGGATGTTGAACCTTTTAGCAATCCTCATCATTTTTATTTTATCGCTGTTATTAATGTTAGGCATTAAATCCAGTGCTCGCTTTAATAATTTTATGGTCTTTATCAAATTATTGGTGATTTTTTTATTTATAGTCATCGCTTTTTCTGAATTTAACCCCAATAATTGGAGCCCTTTTACGCCCTTTGGCTGGACGGGAGTGATGAAAGGTGCTTCGCTGATTTTCTTTGCTTATGTGGGATTTGATGCGGTGTCCACGGCTGCGGAAGAAGCGATTAACCCGCAGCGGGCAGTTCCCATAGGTATTTTGGCTTCCTTAGTGTGTTGTACGTTACTGTATATCATTGTTTCAGGCCTTCTCACGGGTATGGTGCATTATATTAACCTCAATGTCGCCTCTCCCATAAGTCATGCTCTTTTATTATTGGGGTATAAAACAGCTGCGGGGTTCATAGGCATAGGCGCTTTGGCGGGTTTAACCACGGTTATGTTAGTTTTATTTTATGGATTAACTCGGGTATTTTTTGCCATGGCGCGAGACGGTTTATTACCTAACTATTTTGCAATGACCCATCCTATTACCAAAACACCCATTAGGATTATTATACTTTGCGGCGTGGTTACGGCTTTAGTCGCCGCATTAATACCATTAAGCGGCTTAGCCGAGTTGGTTAATATAGGCACGCTTTTTGCCTTTATCATTGTTTGCGTGGGGGTGATGGTTTTGCGTTATACGCAACCTAATTTGACTCGGCCGTTCAAAACACCGTTAATGCCTTATATTCCTATCTTAGGCATCTCGTGCTCTAGTTATTTAATTTTTTATTTGCCGTGGTTAACTATTTTTCGGTTTGTGGTGTGGATGACGATAGGACTAATTATTTATTTTTCTTTTAGCCGGCGAAATAGTTTGTTATCTAATCAATAAAATAATCGCAGCGGAGACAAAGCCTGCCGCCGGCAGCGTGAAGACCCAAGACAGGAGGATGAGTTTTATCATGGGCCATTGTGTCCCGTTTAAACCATTTACGATCCCAACGCCAGCAATGGCACCGGTTACCGTTTGCGTTGTTGAAACAGGAACCCCAAACTCAGTGCAAGCAGAAATAATAGCTGCAGCACTCGTCTCAGCTGTGCATCCGCGCAAGGTATTTAACTTAGTAATTCGATTACCCATGGTATGAATAATGCGCCAACCACCAGCTAAGGTACCTAAGCTTATGACGACCTGGCACGAGATAACCACCCAAAATGGTATGTAAAAAGAACCTTCTAGCCAGGAGGATGAAAAAAGTAAAATAGCAATGATCCCCATGGTTTTTTGGGCATCATTGCTCCCATGAGTAAGGCTTAATAAGGCAGAGGAAGCAAGCTGAAACCCTTTAAATACATGATTTACCTTGGTATCGGCCTTGTTTTTTAGAAGGCGGGTAAGGATATAGGTAAAGATGAGGCTTACTGCTAGCCCAACCACTGGCGAAATAAAAATACCAATAGCAACTTTCACAAAGCCTGCTGCTTTTAAGGTGATAAGCCCCCCTTTGGCTATCGCAGCTCCAGCAAGTCCTCCGATTAAAGCATGGGTCGAGCTTGAAGGGAGTCCATAATACCAGGTAATTAAATTCCAAAAAATTGCACCTAGCAGGGCTGCAAAAATAAGTTTGGTATCAATGATAGTGGGATCAACTAAATCTTGTCCCACGGTTTTAGCCACCATTAAATTAAAAAACAAGAAAGCAATTAAATTGAAAAAGGCAGCCCATAATACGGCTTGGCGGGGGGTTAACACACCCGTAGTAACAATCGTTGCTATCGAATTTGCTGCATCGTGAAAGCCATTAATAAAATCAAAGGCATAGGCAATAAGAATAACGCATATAACAAAGAACGCTCCTTGGTCCATTGAACCACGCTCCTTATCTTATAAAGCGACCATTAAATATAATAGCTGCTTTTTGTTAGTAATTTGGATACCCCTCGCATTAATTGTTTTACTACGAAAGGTAACTCGGCTGCCCCTGCTTGACTTGCTATGTCGGCATGATGGGCTTCATCATCATACATTTTATTTAATATGGCTTTAGTTTTTAAATCCTGGGATGGCAAGTGATTTAAATGTTTTTGTAAATGCTCGGTTACTTGGCGCTCCGTTTCAACCACAAAGCCAAGGCTCCATTTGTCCCCAATTAAGCCGGCAAGGGCGCCGATTAAGAGAGAGCCGCTGTACCAAAGGGGATTCAGTAGGCTAGGCTTACTATCGAGCTCATGCAAGCGCTCTTCACACCAAGCCAAATGGTCAATTTCTTCAATGGCTGCTTGAGCCATTTGTGCTTTAACATGGGTTAATTTTGCGGTTAACGCTTGTCCTTGGTAAAGGGCTTGCGCGCTGACTTCCCCAGCATGGTTAACGCGCATGAGCCCTGCTACATGGCGCTTCTCAGAGATGCTCAATGGAGCGGCTTTTATTTTCTTCGCAGGATTTGGACGATCACTTGCTCGTTGTTTAGGTGTGGTCAACGTGCGCAAAGCGTTATCTACCTCGCCGATTATTTTATCAATCCATGTTAGTTGCCTCAAAGAAGACGGGGCCTGCACGGTTGAAGCCCGCTTTTTTATCGATTTGCTCATTCTTTTACAACCGTTTGTTCTTGTTGTCCTAACCCAGTAATGGAAAGAACGACTTTATCATTAGGTTTTAAAAACATCGCTTCCCCCCAGGATTTTGCAGTACCTGGTGCTGAACCCATGGAAATAACATCTCCAGGGTAAAGCGTAAAAAATTGACTTAGGTAACTTACGACCTCTGCATCATTGTGAATATAGTCGCAAGTATTGAAATGCTGTCTTGATTCGCCATTCACTTTTAACGTGATTTCCAAATCACTCGAGTTTATTATTTCATCTTTGGTCACTAAATAAGGGCCTAACGGGGCTGCGTTATCAAAACCTTTACCTTTAAGGTATTGGCTGTCCCCCGCTTCCAGTTGTAAATAGCGATCGGAGAGATCATTCATGCAAGCATAACCAAAAATATAATCTTTCGCCTCTTCTTTGGGAATATATTTACCCTTTTTACCAATAATAACAGCGAGCTCGGCTTCCCAATCGAGCTTCTTAGTCATACGAGTATGTAAAATAGGGTCATAAGGCCCGCACACCGACGAGGTCGGTTTTGTAAAAACCACCATTTCTTGTTCAGAAATAGGAGCAATACCCATTTGTTGCGCATGGAGTTTTGAATTATAACCCACGCAAATGACTTTTCCTGGAGTGCCAATGCAGGCGCCCAGACGAACATTTTTAGCAACTTGCGGTAAGGTTTCTATCGTTAAATTCGCTAATAGCTCATTGAGTTGATCAATATAGGAAGGTGTAAGATCAGGGATATACGAAGCCAGCGAGCGTATGTTTCCTTGCGGATCAAGAAGCCCCGGTTTCTCCTCACCTGCCGGCCCATATCTGACCAATTTCATACCTGCTCCCCACAATCATTCTTAGTATAGAGTACCACAAATCTCGTTCAGGGGGTCAGGTGCATTTATTAAACTGTAAAGATACTTGCGAAAACGGATGAGTCCATATACGTTGCCTAAGACAAACCAGGTTTTTTGGTTTCGGGGGCGGTTGGTGCATCAGGCGGCGAAGCTAATCCTTTTGTAGCTCCTGGTCCGGCTGCTTGGCTGTATTTTTCCGTGGTAGAAGGAGTTGTTCCACCAGAACGCATGATCGCTGCCCTTGCATAGGCATAATCAGAAGCTTCGCGAGCGGCTTTACCTACACTCGAAGCCGCTTCTTTAACTAAGTTCCATGCTTTTGTAGGTTCAAAGCTTCTCGCGCCTGTAACTACGCTAGAGGCTGCTGTTCGAAGCCCTGTGCCTACGGCGCTTAGAGCGCTGCTAGTGGCTTGAATTGCTCCTGGTACGTGAGGGGCAATAGCTTGCCCGATCTTCGTAGCTACCATTCCTACTCCCTTTAATAGAAGCCAAGCAAGAGATACGGCTGGGAAGTTATCTTTGCACCATTTTGAAGAGAACGCTTTATCAAGGGCCCCACCGGCTGTTTTAACTCCACTCCAGGCTTGTTGGCCTGCAACTTTTGTGGCACTGGATATAGTACCTAAGGTTTGTTTGACCTGCGCGTTAAATTCTTCTCGTTGCAAAGCGAGGCGTTTTTGATAATGCTGGCGAAATTCCTCCATACGCCCTGCCTCCCGGGCGGCTTTTTCTGAAGCCATTAATCGCTCAATTTCTCTTTGTCTTTCAGTTTTTGTATCATCAGTAGGCATTATTCATCTCCGACTAATAGCTAGCAATCTGCTCTATAGAATGTTGACTGGTAATGATAATGGTTGCTAGATTGGAAAAATCAGTCTTTTGTTGATCGGTTAAAGGTAAGGGTTTATTCATTAATCCATTAAAAAACTCTGCTAGTTTGGTAAGGCCAAGCGTAAGATGTTCGCGATAAGTCGTAATGTAGTTTAACTTTTCTGTTGAGTTATTGAGAGAACCGACTGGCTTTAGCGAGTTGAAATATTGTGTGGCCATGGTCAATTCTAAATTGTTTTCAAAACACGTCATGGCTTGAAGGTCTTTTATAGATTGGCAGACCGTTGGGACTATGCTGCCTATAAATTCGCATTTAAGCAGGCTTTCATCAAGATTTTCACCGACACTTTCAGGTAGTTTATCCATAACAGTTTTCCTCGATATCTTTATTAGGAGTATAGCACGTTGTAGGTATTTAATCGGATTGGCTAAGTTTCCTCCCAATATCTTCTATGCTCTATCCATGCAATTTGATTGCTAGTGCTCTCTGAGCCTCTATTATGCGTTCATATTCTTTTTTCTTCTCCAAAGCGGGCTGAATGTCTTTAGGGAAAAAAGGTCGGCGTGTTATGGGATGGATACGAGCTCTCACGGAGGGATCTATTTTTAGACGCATTAATGAATCAAAATCAAAGAGTGTATTATCTAATATTACGGGCTTATCAGGTATAGCATGCGATATAGGACAAAGCAGGCCAGGCTCAACGCTAATGCCTAGCCCCGCAAAAAGCGCACTAAGTGGCTCACTATCAGCGAATGCTGTTAAGTAGGTCTCTAACTCAGGAGTTAATTTATCGGATGATTCGCTTCTACTTTCAGCAGCAGAAGCTCCGCTGCCTCCTCTTGCCGCTGCCCCACTGTGTCCTATATCGGCTCCTGTAAAGAAAGAAGCTCCTGCCCCAGCAGCAGCTTTAGTCGTTGTGATAGTGCCTGCTGTCGCCACTGTGGCGGAAGTATCTTTTTCATGAAATGTTATATCGCCTGTGGTGCTAGTTAATTTAGCGCCAGCAGCAAGGTCGTGAGCTTGTATATCGCCACTGGTAGTCGTTAGCCGGGCATCTTCAGCAACGTCTGTGACCGTAATATCGCCGCTGGTTGTTTCAAGTATCGCTTTAGGGCCGAGCTCTCCTTTTATAATTATATCCATGTCTTCTGTATTGATATGAGTATGAGCACCCACATTTCCCTTGATAAGCAGACGATCGTCTATTCTAATAAGTCTGCCAATAGCTAAATTTGTTGAAGCAGTGGTTGGTAGGGTTACAGTAATCTTGGAATGATCGCCTACATTGCCATCAATATGTAAAAACCCTCCTAAGACTGTGATAACAGTACGTTGTCCTACGTTACCTGTAATATGAACATCTTCTCGAAATTCTAGGTGTTGATCGTCAGAAATAGTTGCAATCCTTGTCATTATTATTCCTCGTTGAATAAAGTCGCTAATAAATAACACTAGTACAATTCTGGTGCCCTCGCAGAAAGCCACAATAAATAATCCAATATAATCTCAATTTGACAAAACAATAAACATGTTGTAAATTATTAGAGCTGTCACTTGATCGGTGTTGCAAATTAACAGGAGTTTTTTGTTATGACCACTAAAACAGTTGAAGCCTATAAAAGTTCGTTAAATGATAAAGTAATTCCAGAAGTATTAAAATTTAAAAAAGACTTGTCTTCTTTTTTTAGTATCGAGATAACTAAAGAAGAATTAAGTTCTTCTTCTGATGTAATAACTTTTTTAAGAGATCAATACCGACTTTCGAGAGATAGCTCTGTTAGTTCTCCTGATTATTTGTCTTACTATCTCAATCTTTTTTTAATAAAAGCTATTTTAGACGTAGCTCAGCAATACGTTGCAGAGTCTTCTAAAGAAGCACGAGCGGGTTTTTTTGGTTCTAAACCTAGAAGACATGCTGCTCTAATTGGCGAATTGCCAAGCATGAGAGAAGTGTTTGCTAGCCTGGATGATGAAAAGACATCAACAGGGATGAATGAAAAATTAAGAGAAATCATGGGAAGTATTAGAGAAAAATTAGAAAAAGGAGTCAGCGAGGGCTGTAATCCAAAAGGCAATTATGCAAACTTATGCCGAGCTATTGCAGAGCTAAGTGGTTGGGACTTTTCAGATGCGTTTAAAGAAAAACTAGGCATCGAAACAACGGCACCCGCCCCTGCAGCTTAAAGGAAAGGAAAGGGGGTCAGGTCTATTTATTAAAGTGTTAACTATAGTCTTAAATTGAATCCCACTAATAGATACCGACACTTTAATAAATAGACCTGACCCTACACTACCATCCCATTGACTTGGCTGTCCCATAGCTTTTTGAAATAGCCTCGTTTATTCATCAATTGTTCGAAGCGACCTTCTTCAATAATAACGCCCCCCTCCATCACGATAATTCTATCCATATGCCGAATAGTGGATAAACGATGCGCAATGGCGATCACGGTCGCTTTATTTTTTTCAAGAATTAAATTAATGGATTGTTGAATTTCCTGTTCGGTAATACTGTCGAGGCTTGAAGTAGCTTCGTCGAGAATTACAATAGGGGCATTTTTTAAAATAGCCCGGGCGATAGCGATTCGTTGACGTTGCCCACCTGATAACTTAATACCACGCTCCCCGACCAAAGTGTCATATTTTTCTGGTAAGGATTCGATAAATTCATGAATATTAGCCAACGTTGCGGCGTGTTTAATGTCGTCTAATGACGCATGATCGTTTGCATAGCCAATGTTTTCACCGATAGTGCGATGAAAGAGCATAATATCTTGTGGAATTAAGGCAATTTGTTGTCGCAAGGAATCCGATGTAATTTGGCGGGTCGATTGATTATCAATTAAAATATCGCCGCTATTAGGTTGGAAATTTTTCAACAATAATGAAATTAAAGTGGATTTCCCAGCACCTGAGTGCCCAATTAATCCTATTTTTTCGCCTGGCTTAATGGCTAGATTTAATTGGGAAAATATAGGTTTTCCTTCCCCGTAAGTAAAAGACAAGTCTTTAAATACAATACCACCTTGGCGAATGGAAAATGGAGCAGCATCGGGAGCATCGAGTTCCGTGTGCGGTGTGGCTAAAATAGAAAATGAGGATTTGAAATCACCGATTTCTTTCATAAAATCACATAATGCAGTCATAAAACTCCACATGTCGAACGAAATTGCAATGGTTGTTAACATCACAAATAAGAAATCACCGGTGGAAATTTCAGCATTTTTACGCAGATAAATCATAAAAATAAAAATGCTGACTAACATGATCCAATACAATATGGAGCCAATGAAATTGAATTTAAAATTATATTTATAGAGCTTTATCTGACTAGGTATGTATTGTTTTGACATTAATGCATTAGCACGTTTTAGCTCGGTTTGGCGTTTTGCGAAATAAAATAGGGAAAAAATATTAGTAATATTATCAGAGAAAAGTCCAATGACATCATGTTGGCGTTCGGCTGCTTCATTCGATAATTGATTGAGTTTTACCGCCATAGGCAACATGATGGCAATCACTAAAATGCACCAAATGAACATAAAGAAAAAGACAGCGGTATTAACGATCAAGAGCACAAAAATAGAGACAAATACGACACAAAAATGTTTGCCAACAACGTGATGAAGATTAGCAAATACGCTGTCATACCCATCCACGAGTCCCTTTAATTTACTAATGATGGTACCGCTTGGTGTATTTTGGAAATAACGATAAGAGTGATGTTGCACATAATCATATGCCGTACTAAGCAGCCTGCGACGTGCAAAAGGCTCACATTTCCATTCCGCAAAATTACTAATTCGCCAAATTAGATCCAATGCAACTTGCCCTGTGATGAATAATGTAATTGGAAATACTAACTGATTGTATTGAATAGGAGACTCAACGGAGAAGGCATCTACGAGCAGTTTAAACGAATAGTTATTGGCGAAAACGTAGAAAGCAGTGAGAATAGGCGCTTGTAGCATCAAAGCATACCACCAACGATAAGGCTTGATCACTTGCCACAAAAACTGCCAAAGAGTAGTCATAGGGGTCAGGTCCATTTATTAATGTGTTATTTGTATTCTAAAATTAAAACCCATTAATAAACAGGCTTTACCCCAGGGTAACCGCATCTAAATTTTGAACACAAATGACTGTCGCTTTGCCTCTTCCCACGCTTTATGCGCGGGATCTATCCAATCTTAAATGGAGATTGAATCTAGGCGATTTGGGTTTTTAATGTGCGTTAAGACGCGTTTACCCTAGGCCTTACCCTTGGATTATTCTTTTCTATGGGTATTTTATGATTTAATAAATGAACCTGACCCCTTGGGCCCCTTGACCCCTACATGTTTAGGCTATAGTATAGGCTTGGTTTTAGATGGCGCGGGGTGTCGGAAATCCGACTGAGAGTTACCCGTTGAACTTGATCTGAGTCATATCAGCGTAAGGACGCCTTCAATAAATCCATGCCTTGTTTTTATGGGCGGGATCCCTTTTGCCATCTCCATTATTGTTTATATTAGGAGTATGGCTATGTCCTCATTGAAATCTCGAATTACTTTATTACTTAATTGGTATGCAAATCCTTACCACACGCCTATTTTTGTAGCACAGCAACTGGGTTTTTATTCGGAAGAAAACCTGAAGCTTGCCATTTTAGAGCCTACTGATCCTAGCGATGTGACGGAACTTGTAGGACTTGGAACCGTAGATTTTGGTGTGAAAGCGATGATCCATACCGTGGCGGCTAAGGCGAAGGGATACCCGGTCACTTCTATTGGTACGTTACTGGATGAACCACCAACGGGGTTGATCGCGTTAAAATCCAGCGGTATTCATTCGTTCCAAGATATTGTTGGAAAGCGTGTTGGTTATATTGGGGAATTTGGCAAGAAGATTATTGATGATTTAGCACGGCTTGCCGGCATTGATCCAAAGAGTTATCAAACGATTCGTATTGGAATGAATGTTACCGATGCTATTTGTCGAGATGTGATTGATACAGGCATCGGGTTTATTAATTTTCAGCGCCTCGAATTAGAAGAGCTTAGGGGAGAAACGGTATTTCTGCGTCTTGATCAGTTGGCAGGGCTTGGTTGCTGCTGCTTTTGCTCTATTCAATTTATTGTGCCAGAACAAACGTTACAACAACCCGAGTTGGTCCAAGCCTTTCTTAAGGCCACACAGCGGGGGGCAGCATTTACAACAGAGCGTCCCGAAGAAGCTTATGAATTATTATGTCAAGCGAAACCGCAGTTACGTACGCCCCTGTATCAAAAAATATTTACCCATACGCTGCCCTTCTTTTCACGCTCGCTCCATAACGTTGAAAGGGACTGGGATAAGGTAGGCCGTTATACGCAGCATTTGAATATCATTGATAAAAGTTTTGACCTGGCTCAATGTTATACCAATGATTTTTTACCCAGAGTGCCTTATTCTGATTTAAAGCCCATTGCTTGTTGTCTTGAAGGTTGATCATGCAAGCAGGAATTGTGGGCTTAGGCGTCATGGGCCGTTTGCTGGCGCTCGCATTGCACAGGGCGGGCTTTCAAGTGACGCTTTTTGATCAAGGGAATGGTGAGGCGAATTGTAGTTTGGTTGCTGCCGGATTATTGGCTCCTTTTTCTGAATTAGATAGAGCCAATCTTCTTATTTCGCGGTTGGGCCAAGAATCTATTCAAATAAGTTGGCCTCGTATTATTGAGCAATTGCCAGAAGCGATTTATTTTGAACGTTCAGGAACCGTCGTTTTATGTCATCCGCAAGATCAAGCAGAGTGGGCGCTTTTCAGCCAGCGCATCGCCAAGCAATTTACGCAAAACCGCCCCTATCACTCGGTAACTTCTAAGGACCTAAGGCAGCTTGAGCCAGCGCTTTTTAAATTTGAAAAGGCTTATTATTTTCCAGATGAGGCACATATTGATTGCCAGGTATTAATGGGTGCATTCAAAAAGTATTTTGCGATCAAAGAAGTAATTTGTCACACCAATACAGAGATTGTAGCTATCGAGCCTCGATTAATTACCACAAAAACAAGTACCCATCATTTTGACATGGTTTTTGATTGCCGCGGATTGGGAGCGGCTTCTACATTTAGCAATTTACGTGCTTTGCGTGGCGAATTAATTTGGCTTCATGCGCCAGAAGTGCAGTTACAGCGGCCGATTCGATTTTTACATCCGCGTTATAGTCTTTATATTGTTCCAAGGCCTGGAAATATTTATCTCATAGGGGCTAGTGAAATTGAAGCGCATGATCTTAGCCCCATTTCAGTTCGAACAACACTTGAGCTATTAACAGCAGCCTATTATATACATGCAGGGTTTGCAGAGGCTCGCGTAATTAAAACGACAACGCATTGTCGACCGACGTTACCCAATCATTTGCCTTGTATCAAAGTGAAGACAGGGCTTATTGCCGTGAATGGTCTTTATCGTCATGGTTATCTCATCGCCCCCGCCTTGGCGGAGGAAATCTTACGCTATCTTCATCACCCCTCTTCTATTCAATATCCAGATATCTGGGAGGCTTTACCATGATTAATATTTATCTAAACGATGAGCATCATCAAATCAGTTCAAATCAATCATTACAGGCATTTTTATTACAGTGCAGCGGGGTCAAAGCACCGTTTGCCGTTGCGATAAATAACCAATTTGTTCCGCAGCCAGTTTATGGTACGACCTTATTATATGAAGGGGATCGCATAGACATTATCGTTCCTATGCAAGGAGGCTAAGATGTGGGAGGTAGCAGGAAAAATGCTAAATAGCCGGTTATTGCTTGGAACAGCATCTTATCCGTCGTTGGACATCATGGAGCAGGCAATTAATGCATCTAAAACAGAAGTGATTACCCTTTCGCTAAAACGCCAAGGGTTGCAGGGTATTGGCGGAGCATCTTTTTGGCATACGCTTAAAAATTTAAATTGTCATCTTTTACCTAATACAGCAGGATGTTGTGATGCAAAAACGGCGATTAACGCAGCGCTCTTATCAAGAGAATTATTTGACACCTCATGGATAAAATTAGAAGTCATCGGCGATGATTATTATCTACAACCCGAACCCTTTGAATTAGTTTATGCCGCGCAATGGTTAATTAAGGAAGGGTTTGAGGTTTTTCCCTATTGCACCGATGACTTGGTGGTTTGCCAAAAGTTGGTTGATGCTGGCTGTAAGATATTAATGCCTTGGGCGGCTCCGATTGGTTCTGGTAAGGGATTGGTTAATCCATTTGCTTTGGAAGCATTAAGGCATCGTTTTCCTAAAATAACGTTGATCGTTGATGCCGGTATTGGTAAACCTTCGCATGCTACGCAAGCCATGGAATTAGGGTTTGACGGGGTATTGCTAAATACAGCCGTTGCTCTGGCAACTAATCCTGTCCTAATGGCCAGCGCATTTCGCCACGCGGTTATTGCAGGATATGAGGCATGCCAGGCAGGGGTTATGCCAGAAAGAAATATGGCTCACTCCAGTACTTCATTGATCGATACGCCATTTTGGCAACAAGAGAATCTATTATGAAAAAACCCGTTGTGTGGTCGATTGCTGGCGTTGATCCTACGGGACTTGCTGGGATTTATGTTGATTTAGAACTATTTAAGCACTTTGATGTAGAAGCTTGTGCCATTACTACGGCGGTAACCGCCCAAAATACCATGGGTGTTGCTGCTATTGAGGCTATATCTGCCGATCATATTGCGTCACAATGCGAGGCTTTGCAGCAAGAATTTATGCCTAATGCCATTAAAATTGGCATGCTTGGCACGGTTAAAACGCAAGAGAGCATCACCCCGTTTTTAACAACCTATAAAGGCTCGGTTATCCTTGACCCTGTCCTTAAGTCCTCCTCAGGCAATTCGTTAATTTGCAGCCATGAAAAGGGGTACATAAAAAATCTAACGCAGCTATTTCCTTACGTAGATGTGGTAACTCCGAATCGTATGGAAGCTGAAGCAATATTAAATCGGACGCTGAATTCTTATGAAGATATCGAAGAAGCAGCGCATGCTATGTTAGCTTTGGGGGCTAAAAGTGTTTTGATTAAAGGAGGCCATGTTAAAGATAGTCTATTTAGTCAAGATTATTGGGCCAACGGTCATGAGTCATTTTGGATTAGCAATCAGCGCTTGCCTTCTAAAAATTATCGCGGGACGGGCTGTACACTTTCCTCCGCTATAGCTGCTTGTCTCGCCCTGGGTTATTCAGTCAAAGATGCAATAGTGATTGCAAAGATGTATGTAACTCGCGCCATTCGACATGCTGTGGAAATTACGCCATACACCGCCAAATTATTTCAAGGAGGATGGCCTGAAAATCAAATGGACCTTCCTTACCTTTCACCGGTCCCTTTATTGAAATTACCCTCTTCGTTCAAAACATGCCAAATAGAATTATATCCCATAGTTGATAGCAGTTGTTGGGTGGAAGAATTATTGTTGTGGGGTGTTAAATATATTCAATTAAGAATAAAAAATTTAAAAGGTAGAGCATTAGAAGAGGAAATTAAACGTAGTATTTTCTTAGCAAAAAAATATAAGGCGCTTTTATTTATTAATGACTATTGGGAGCTTGCTCTTCGTTTTGGTGGCGAAGGGATTCATCTTGGACAAGAGGATTTAAAAGAAGCTGATAGGGATAAAATTCAGCAAGCAGGATTGTATTTAGGTGTTAGCACCCATTGTTATTACGAGGTAGCTTTAGCGCATACGGTTCACCCTAGTTATATGGCTTGTGGGCCTATTTATCCTACTACGAGTAAAAAAATGCCGTTTAACCCTCAAGGTATCGAGCAGCTTAAGCGTTGGCGTAGAACACTTTCTTACCCTTTGGTGGCGATTGGAGGAATAAATCTAGAGCGACTGCCTAAGATTTTAGAAACAGAGGTTAAGGGTATCGCGCTTATTTCGGCTATCACTAAAGCAAAAGAACCTGCTCGCCAAACCCGCCAATTTTTAAGACTGATAGGAGAATACCATGACTAACCCCCTTTTTTCTTCTGACGAATGGCTTAGATATTCCCGGCAAATTAACTTGAAAACAATAGGCTTATCAGGGCAAGAAAAACTCAAAAATGCTAAAGTACTTTGTATTGGATTAGGTGGGTTAGGCTCGTCTTTATTATTATACTTAGCTGCGGCTGGGGTCGGTCGATTGGGCTTGGTAGATGCTGATAGGGTTGAATTAAGCAATCTACAAAGACAAGTACTTTATCGCCTTTCGCAGGTTTCACTTTCAAAAACGGCTTGTGCTTCAGAGCAAATTTTAGCCCTCAATCCTCTTATTCAGGTGGATACATATAATGAACGATTGACAGAAACAAATGCAGTAGAGCTTATCTCCCAATATGATATCGTGGCGGATTGCTCGGATAATTTTCAGACTAATTATTTAATACATGATGTTTGCTTTATGCAAAGAAAACCTTATGTATATGCCAGTGTATCTCAATTTCAAGGTTACTGTTCTTTATTTATTAGAGGAAACGAAGGCCCCTGCTTACGCTGCGTATTTCCTGCTACACGCGACTCTAAATTTATTCCTACTTGTGATGCAGGTGGTATAGTGGGTGTCGTACCTGGTTTATTAGGCACGATTCAAGCAACGGAAATCATTAAGTGGATAGTAGGGATAGGTCAGGTATTAGAAAAACGATTATTAATGATTGACCTATTAAAAATGACATTTAAAGAAATTCAGTTATTTCAAGCCCCGGACTGCCCATTATGTGATGCGGGGACGGTCCGGGACGGTTACCAACAGAAATTCCTAACTCTTAATCAAGGAGAGAAGATGATAAACGTTTATCCTTATGGTTCCTTAGGAACTGCAAATTACGGTTGGCTTAATACGCACTATCATTTTAGCTTTGCCGATTATCACAATCCAAGGCGGATGGGTTTTGGTAATTTAAGAGTGATTAATGATGATATTATTCAGCCAGGAACAGGATTTTCTATGCATCCTCATCGAGATATGGAAATTATCACTTATGTTACGCAGGGTGCCATAACGCATAAGGATTCGGAAGGAAACCAGGGAAGAACGGAGGCGGGGAATGTGCAAGTGATGACGGCAGGTAAAGGCATACGGCATTCTGAATATAACCTTGAACCAATTGAAACGAAACTATTTCAAATATGGATAAAACCCCAGGCTAAAAATCTGAAACCAAGTTGGAAAACACATCAGTTTCCTGAATACCAATCGAACAAACTTTTTCTTCTGGTTTCAGGCGATGGTAGTGCTCCTTTAACTATTCATCAAGATGCAAGAATCTATGCAGGCAACATTGTCCAGAATCAATCTATTTCGCATAATGTGCAAGGTAATGCTTACCTTGTGGTGGTTAAAGGACAACTTAGTGTGAATGGCGTGATGCTCAATGAGGGAGACGGTGCCGAAATTACCGAAAACAGCACAATAGCACTACAATCTTTTACTGATAGTAAGTTATTGTTAATCGAGGTTTAGTAGGGTCAGGTTCATTTACTAACTTACTTTTCGTCTTCTATTTTCTGCCAGTATTTTATGATTTAATAAATGAACCTGACCCCGAGGCTAGTTCTATGTTAAAAAAAGTAGCATTTACCATGTATCCAGTCGAGAATTTAAATCGTGCTATGGATTTTTATAAAGATAATCTAGGCCTTACGCCTAGCAAAATTTCAGCTAATGGAAATTGGGTAGAGTACGATTTACCAGAAGGAGGATGCTTTGCAATTACGACCCTCGCACAGGAAGTTAAACCTAGCGCTATATCGGGCGGAAGTATTGCATTTGAAGTCGAAGATTTAGATTTGTTAACACAACAGCTAAAAGAAAATGGCGTAACGTTCAAATTAGATGTTTTTTCATCACCAGTCTGTAGAATGGCAATTATTGTAGATTCTGAGGGTAATGCCATTATTTTACACGAGCTTATGTAATGGGGTCAGGTTCATTTATTAAATCATAGCCTCAAATTACCTCCTTCTGTGCAACTCATATTGTATCTCAAGAAATTTTGCATGTACTTTTTCATCTTTTAATTTTTGTTTAGCCTTACTCAAACAACCAGCTACAGAGCCCATAGAAGAGAAATGAAATTGTTGAGCAATATCATTTAGTTTCATATCGCTCAGTTGCTGACAACAAAAGACTGCTAAATCACGCGCCAGATTAGTATAAAGTCGACCTGATGGTTTTGTGGTGATAACTTCGGGAGCTATTTTAAATACATTAGCGGTTGCCTCTATAATTTTTTTAGAGTCAGGCTTGGCCGCTAAATATTTATGAGCGGATTCTTTTGGAATTTTTGTATATTGCAAGACATTATCTTTAAATGTATCTGAACCCATAATTACAAGATTGGATTCTTTGTTAAAAAACTCCTTTACCTCATCATTTTCACCTTGATTAACAAAATTAGAATAAGCCTCGATTTTATTTTTTGCACTAAGCATATTTAACACCTTGTCTCTATTTAACCAAAATGGTCGAATAGAATCACAAATATAGGCTAGATAGCTCGACCAAGGCCAATCATGCAGCTGTGTAACCAATTTTTTTGATTGAATCGGATTACGATGAATATATCTTGTTAATTGCAACAAGTAGAGGTCAGCTTCGATTAATATGGCTTTGTATCGTCCACGAAATAATGGCCCATCGGTCTGGTGTAATCGATTGTATCGTTGAGTAAAAACACCATTAATATGACGCATAATACGGCCAAGATTAGCCTCCGGCGTTTCTATTACTAAATGGTAATGGTTAGGCATCAAACAGTAACTATGGAAAATGGCATTAAAGCGTATATGAGATTCTGCTAGCGTTTCTAAAAACGCTACATAGTATTTTTCATTATGAAAAATAGTTTGATGCGCCTTTCCCCGGTTCATTACATGGTAATATGCGTGATTGTATTCAATTCGAAGTGTTCTTGCCATGATATGCCTCTTCCATGAGTTCTTGAAAAGGGAAATTAGCAAGAATTTAGGTAATGTGCAATCATTGATAAAACGATTTATTCGCAGTTAAATTTTTATGATTTAATAAATGAACCTGACCCCTCAGCCAACTTTTTATCGGTGGGAATGAACATGGCGACAGAAGCAAAAGCTTTCCAAGATTTGGCTCATCCACAGGGTGTTTGTTTTGGCTGTGGCTCAAAAAACAAAAAAGGGTTGCAGATTAAAAGCTTTTGGGATGCTGATGATAAGCAAGTTGTTATGACGTATATGCCAAGCGAATATCACATGGGTTGGCCATCATTAGTCTACGGTGGTTTAATAAGCTGTCTTGTGGATTGTCATTCGAATTGGACGGCAATGGCTCATCATTATCGAGCCGAAGGTCGCGAAATAGGAACTTTACCGCGTATAGATTGTGTGACAGGAACGCTAAGCGTGAAATACCTTAAACCAACACCAATGGGGGTTCCACTGAGATTACAGGCACGCATCGAGGGTAAGGCCGTGCGTAAGACAACACGAGTGCTTTGCGAAGTATATGCGAACGAGATATTAACAGCTGTAGGTGATTCAGTTTTTATTCGCGTGGATATTGGTCATTTAGCAAAAACAGCACTCCACAGAACGGAATCCATTTAATAAGAGAACTAGGGTGTAGCTCTATTCCCACTAGTACCGCGTATGCTGAACATCGTCTGGATCGCGCAGTGCGCCGTGGCACGTAGGGCGGTGTGGTGAACTGTCAACAGCCTCTAACTACGGAGGTTCGTAAAAACTGGAACGGGGATCATATTTTCTGGAGTAATTTCCACATGACATGTGGCAGGCTTGATGAAATGAAAGAACGCTATGCAAATGAGTTTGAGGAAAATGACCTTGCAAGGCTCGCTAAGGCTATAGCGAATATAAATTTTAAGCATGAGCTAATCGATCTTCATTCCCTCGAGAAATTATGTGATGGTGCAGGAGAAGTTAATGTATATAAATTTGTTCTTAACAAGAAGGCTTTTGTAGCACGAATTACCCCGAATAATAGAAGCGACTTACTAAATAATGCTCTAGTCGCATCTAAAATTGGTTATGGCCCAAAAATCTATTATAGCGATATTGATGAGCGGGGAAGCACCTGCTGTATAATGGATTTTTTACATAATGAAAATACAGCTCTCCTTACGGGGACACGCTATTTATCTTCGTTGATCTATAGTATGCAAAAAATGCATCAAGGCGATTGTTTTAATAACTCGAAACCCCTTTTTCAATTTCTTTTAGAAATGAACGACTGGCTTAATGAGCAGAATATTCCATTTCCTACTAATGATATTCATGAAATTGTTATATATCATCAAAATGTTAAACTGCTGGAAAGTTTATGGCCTATGTTTAAGGATGACATAAGACCAGTGCACCATGATCTTAATCCAACAAATATAATTTATGACGGAACATCATTAACAATAATTGATTATGATACAGCGGCACAAGATGCTCTTTATGTGGATTTATGTATTACAGCGAATTTCTACTGTACTGATGATAAAGCGCGCAATAAATTATTAGCTCTTTATTTTAAAAAAAGTCTAGATGAGGAAAAAATTCATAAATTTAATTATATTCGTCCATTCGCATTTATTTTGCATGCATTATGGCTAGCCAGTAGTGCTGGGATTAGAATGATTCCAGATCAGAAGATTACGCAAAAATATCCTACTTACAGTGCATTACAGCTACTTCTTGTTACAAGAAAATTTGACATAAGCATACAAGAGAATGTATTCATTCTATCCGCTCAGATGTTTAAAGAAGGCATTAGTCTCATGCTTGCTGAGGACTTTAAAAAAGCTGAAAGATTTTTAAAAAAGAAAATTACGTGATCTCTCAGGGCCAAGCCTTGAATTTTGATATACTGTTGATAATCAATTAAAAATTCAAGGCCCGCCCTTAATATACATGAATATTACCCCATTTTATCAAATAGCAACTCGAGTTTTACGAAGATGCCAATCCTTGGTAGGTATATCAACTTTAGGTGCTCGAGCTATTATTCTCAATGAAAATAACCAAGTATTGTTGGTGAAACATACCTACCAACCCCATTGGTATATTCCAGGGGGTGGTGTAAAGAAAGGAGAATCAACCAAAGCTGCTCTTTTAAGAGAATTAAAAGAAGAAGTTGGATTAACCGCTTTAGAGGAACCTATACTGTTCGGTATTTATCATCACTATTATTTAAAAGTAAACGATTATCCTATCGTATATATTGTTAAAAAATTTTCCCTTGCCGAAACCTTCTCCCCAGAAATTGAGAATATTGGGTGGTTTGATTACGCTGCTCTGCCTGAAATGACAAGCCCAGGAACAAAAAGACGACTAAACGAATACTTTACCAAACAAACACCTTCTGACACGTGGTAAGATGATGGTCTGCTGACCATTGATCTTTAAGGCTACGCTCCGTGAAATGGCGGAAAAATTTTAATGACTTTGTTTTCCCCATATGAAAAGACAATATTTGTCCCGTCGGAAAAGAGAGTTAAGGGTGCTTCTGGTAATTGG
>JAGVKL010000014.1 GCA_020050595.1 Legionellales bacterium | reverse complement strand
GGTTATCAGCCTTCATTCACCTATTGCGATGGACGAAGGTTTACGCTTCGCTATTCGTGAAGGTGGCCGTACCGTCGGCGCTGGCGTCGTAGCCAAAATCATTGAATAAAAAGTATAATAGAGCACGGATTAGTTGTTTAATCCGTGCTTTTAAATGAATGTAAGCGTTCAGGGGGAAATGCTGAATCTTGGTGAAATGGCGTATTGAAGCCTAGATTACACGAAAAATTGTGATAAAAAGCGCAGCATAGGCAGTTATGTGAGTATTTTTAGCGGAATTTTTCGTGTAACCTAGGTCAAAGAAGACATTTCCTGACATCAGCGGGAACAGTTACAATGAATAGGCCAGTAGCTCAATTGGCAGAGTGGCGGTCTCCAAAACCGCAGGTTGGGGGTTCGATTCCCTCCTGGCCTGCCAACTACCTAAGAATTATGAAAAATACTAAAAGTTCTAGCATAAAATTTCACGAACTCCTATTATGGGTCGCGATAGTTTTGATTACAGCAGTTGCCTTTTTTGTTACCTATTATTTTGATATTACAGGTCCTCTAAAAGCATTGGTCTGGATTGGTTGGTTGGTATTAGCTCTTGTTTTTGCTTTTTTTACCACTCAAGGAAAGCAGGTTTTCTTATTTGCTAAAGAATCAAAAATAGAGTTACAAAAAGTTGTTTGGCCTAGTCGCCAAGAAACAATTCAAACCACATCGATTGTAATGGTTATGGTTGCAGTAACAGGGTTTGTTCTCTGGGGAATAGATTCTGCTATGATGTGGGTCATTGGTAAAATAACACATTTAGGTTGATATTACGGTGGACGAACAAAAATCCAAACAGTGGTATGTTGTGCATGCATATTCCGGGTATGAAAATTTTGTCATGCGTGAAATCAAATCCCGCGCTGAGCATCATCATCTTGAAGAGCGAATAGGTGAGGTTGTTGTCCCTTCTGAAGAAGTTGTTGAGATGAAAGCGGGACAGAAGCGTAAAAGCACTAGAAAATTTTTTCCAGGCTATGTTTTGGTTAACATGATAATGGATGACGAAACATGGCATATGATTCGTGCTATTCCCCGTGTGTTAGGTTTTATTGGCGGGACAAGTCAGACTCCCACACCTATATCAGATAAAGAAGCGCTGGCCATTATGCAGCGAGTAGAAGAAGGTGTGACTAAACCAAGACCAAAAATATTATTTGAGCCTGGTGAAATTGTCCGCGTAAAGGATGGCCCTTTTGTCGATTTTAATGGGGTTGTTGAAGAAGTAAATTACGAAAAAAGCCGCTTGCGTGTAGCAGTATTAATTTTTGGTCGTTCAACACCAGTAGAGCTTGAATTTAGCCAAGTTGAAAAAACATAAAGCTATAAAGGCATTTGGCAGAAGCAGCGCGTGTACGACTGTTTATCTAACAGTCGTCGTTGCGAGCCGCGGGCGAAGCAACCCAGCGACCTTGCATCAAACAAAGAACCTAGATTCGGGTGTGATTTTAAGAGCGGTTATATAATTTCTACACTTATAGTTGACGCCCTGTACCAGCGGCATAAAAAACCGCACTTAAAATTACACCTGTCAGTGTACAGTCCCTATTTATATTTTTAAATTATATGATATAATCGCGCCCCAACCGATGTGTGTGGTAAAAGCTAGCAAATAGGATCTGTTGACCATTCGCGTTTAAATGTCCACGTGCTGTGGTTTATCCGTGGCATCAATGGGCCCTGCGAACAAGTTGTGGGAGCGAGGCATAGACTTCGACACGAATGGTCAAAAGACCATAGTTTTTGTAACCGGGAAGCTAAGAGTTAATCCGTTGACTTAAGGCGTTATACCCATATTAGGAGTCATTATGGCTAAAAAAGTAGAAGCATATATTAAGTTGCAAATTCCTGCCGGAAAAGCAAATCCTAGTCCTCCAGTTGGTCCTGCTTTAGGTCAGCGCGGAGTAAATATTATGGAGTTCTGTAAAGCCTTTAATGCCGCTACGCAGAATATGGAGCAAGGCTTGCCCACCCCTGTGGTGATTACGGTTTATAATGATCGCAGCTTTACTTTTGTGACCAAGACAGCGCCTGCATCTGTATTATTAAAGAAAGCAGCGGGTATTCAAAGCGGTAGTGGTACACCTAATACAAAGAAAGTAGCAACACTTCAACGTGCGCAATTAGAAGAAATTGCTAAAGCCAAAGAGCCTGATCTATCAGCAGGAAGTTTGGATGCAGCAGTTCGTAGTATTGCTGGAACTGCTCGAAGCATGGGCATCGATGTTGAAGGTTTATAAGGGGCAAACGAATGGCAACTTTAAGTAAAAAGCAAAAAAAGATTAGAGAAAAAGTATTACCCAATCAGCTTTATAAAGTAACAGAAGCTGTTGAGATTTTAAAAGAATTTGCTAGTAAAAAATTTAAAGACGGTGAAGGCGTTGATATTGCTATCAATTTAGGTGTTGATCCGCGTAAATCTGATCAAGTTGTACGTTCTTCAACTAATTTACCCAAAGGTACGGGTAAGGTTGTGCGTGTTGCGGTTTTTGCACAAGGTGAAAATGCTACCAAAGCTAAAAATGCCGGTGCTGATCTTATCGGTTTTGAAGACTTAGCGGAACAAATTAAGGGCGGGGAAATGAATTTTGATGTAGTTATTGCTACGCCCGATGCAATGCGTATCGTAGGTCAGCTAGGACAAGTTCTTGGCCCTCGAGGCTTAATGCCTAATCCTAAAGTAGGTACTGTAACAACCAATGTCGAAGCAGCTGTAAAAGATGCTAAATCAGGCCAGGTGCGTTATCGTACAGATAAAAACGGTATTCTTCACTGTTCTATTGGTAAAATTGGTTTCTCAGCAGAAGACATTATGGAGAACGTGGCTGCGTTACTTGCTGATGTTAAAAAAGCAAAACCAGCTTCATCTAAAGGTATTTTTATTAAGAAAGTTACATTATCCACAACAATGGGGCCAGGGGTACCTATTGATTTAGCATCAATTCCTGTGTAATATAAGCACCCATTTTAAAAATTTTCACGGCATAAACTTTGGTTCATGCCGTCGAAGACCGCAGGTGCATCTGCTTAATATCCTGCGCAGACGGTGAACCGGCTCTGAGTTTTTTCTTTGAGACGGCCACCATAACT
This sequence comes from Legionellales bacterium, assembly GCA_020050595.1. Taxonomy (GTDB): domain Bacteria; phylum Pseudomonadota; class Gammaproteobacteria; order Legionellales; family Legionellaceae. The sequence goes on along the minus strand of JAGVKL010000014.1, from coordinate 12,923 downwards.
GTCAAATCCTTTTGGATTTGCACAACTTAGGAGGTCAGTAACGTGGCGTTAGATTTAGCTGCAAAAAAAGCCGTGGTTGAAGAAGTCAATGAAGTTGCTTCAAAGGCTATTTCAGCTGTTGTTGCTGATTATCGTGGTTTAACTGTGAATCAAATGACCCAATTACGCGCTGCAGCTCGTAAATCGGGAGTCTATCTTCGTGTAGTGCGTAATACGCTAACTCGTAGAGCATTTGAAAAAACAGAGTTTGCTTGTTTAAGCGACTTTCTAGTAGGGCCTTTATTTGTTGCATTATCACTAGAATCTCCCAGTGATGCTGCAAGACTTTTAAAGGAATATACTAAATCATTTGAAAAGCTTGAAATTAAAGCTTTATCGGTTGGTGGAAAAGTTTATGGCGCTGATCAGCTCGAAGCTGTTGCCAGCTTACCGACAAAAGATGAAGCAATTGCTAAGCTTATGTATGTGATGAAAGCGCCTATCGAGAAGTTTGTTCGTACACTGGCCGCGCCGCATACCAAATTGGTAAGAACGGTTGCTGCAGTAAAAGATCAAAAAGCAAGCTAAACTGATAATCATTTTATTAGAAAATATTTTAACTTAGGAGCTAGAAATGGCTGTATCAAAAAATGAGATTCTAGATACTATCTCTAATATGTCTGTAATGGAAGTTGTTGAATTAATCGAAGCAATGGAAGAAAAATTCAATGTTTCTGCTGCCGCTGCTGCGGTTGCAGTTGCTGCTCCTGCTGCTGGCGGTGCTGCTGCAGCTGAAGAAAAAACTGAATTCAATGTTGTTATGACTGGTTTTGGTGATAACAAAGTTGCAGTTATTAAAGCAGTTCGCACAATCACTGGTCTTGGCTTGAAAGAAGCTAAAGATTTAGTAGAAGGTGCCCCATCTACAGTTAAAGAAGGCGTGTCAAAAGCTGAAGCTGCTGATATTAAGAAACAGCTTGAAGAAGCTGGCGCTGCCGTAGACGTTAAGTAATATCTACGTTATTTATTTGAGACCCAGCCATGTTTTCATGGCTGGGTTTACTTGTTTGCTGATCAATAATTTATAGAGGAACCACCATGGCCGAAGCAGTTGCTCACCCTCAATATTCACATGCTGAGAAAAAACGATTTCGCAAGAGCTTTGGTAGACAAGCTGAAATCATGGCAATCCCAAATTTGCTTGAGATTCAGCTGAAATCATATAGAGATTTTTTACAAACGGATGCTGATGGCAAGAACCAAGAAAATACAGGGTTACATGCCGCATTTTCATCAGTATTTCCTATACAAAGTTTTTCAGGGAATGCAAGGCTTGAATACGTTAGTTATAGCCTAGGCGAGCCCGCATTTGACGTGCGTGAATGTAAATTGCGCGGTTTAACTTACTCTGCACCTTTACGCGTTAAGATCCGCTTAGTCGTTTTAGATAAAGACGCAGCTGGCGACCAAAAACCTATTAAAGATATTCGTGAGCAAGATGTATTTATGGGTGAAATTCCTTTAATGACGGATGTAGGAACATTCGTTGTTAATGGTACAGAGCGTGTTGTTGTTTCTCAATTACATCGTTCACCTGGAGTGATATTTGAGCATGACCGAGGTAAAACACATTCCTCAGGTAAATTACTGTACTCCGCTCGTATTATTCCTTATCGTGGCTCATGGTTAGATTTTGAATTTGATCCTAAAGATTGTGTATTTGCACGTATCGATCGTCGCCGTAAATTGCCAGTTAGTATTTTATTGCGGGCTTTAGGCTATGATACACAAGCTATTCTAGCGGAATTTTTTGAAACTACCGCGTGCCATCTTAAAAATGGTGAATTTCATATTGAACTTATTCCTGCACGTCTACGTGGGGAAATCGCTTCTTTTGACATCAAAGTCCCTAAAAAAGATGAAATTATTGTAGAACAAGGCCGTCGTATTACTACACGCCATATCAAAATGATGGAAAAGAGCAATATGAAAGAGCTCATTGTTCCTCGTGAATATTTGGTAGGCAAAGTGTTAGCTAAGGATATCGTTGATAAATCGACAGGTGAATGCTTAGCGTTGGCAAATGCTGAAGTTACAGAAGATCTCTTAAATAAGATGGTTGAGCAAGGTATTCATGATTTCGAAATGATTTATACCAATGATCTAGACCATGGTTCGTATATTTCGGATACGATTAAAATTGATCCTACTTCAAATCAGCTAGAAGCATTGGTTGAAATTTACCGTATGATGCGTCCTGGCGAGCCACCAACGAAAGAAGCTGCCGAAGCGCTCTTTAAAAACCTCTTCTTTGCCGAAGATCGCTATGATTTATCCCCTGTTGGACGAATGAAATTTAACCGACGTGTGGGACGTAAAGATGATCATGGTCCTGGTACCTTAACCAAAGAAGATATTCTTTCTGTTATTAAAGTATTAATCGACATTCGTAATGGTATTGGCATGGTTGATGATATTGACCATCTCGGTAACCGTCGTGTACGAAGTGTTGGTGAAATGGCCGAAAATCAATTCCGAGTTGGATTGGTTCGTGTTGAGCGCGCAGTAAAAGAACGCTTAAGCTTAGCGGAATCAGACAATTTAATGCCGCAAGATTTAATTAATGCTAAGCCGGTTTCTGCCGCAGTAAAAGAATTTTTTGGTTCAAGCCAATTGTCGCAATTTATGGACCAGGTTAATCCTTTATCAGGTGTGACGCACAAACGCCGCGTTTCAGCGTTAGGGCCTGGTGGTTTGACTCGTGAGCGCGCAGGATTTGAGGTGCGTGACGTGTATACCACTCACTATGGGCGTGTATGTCCTATTGAAACGCCTGAAGGACCAAACATTGGCCTTATCAATTCGCTTTCTGTTTATGCTCGCACCAATGAGTATGGCTTCATTGAAACCCCTTGTAGAAAAGTGGTTGATGGGCGTGTGACGGATGAAATTGAATATTTATCTGCTATTGAAGAAGTGGATCAATACATCGCGCAATCAAGCGTGGCCGTTGATAAGAAAGGTAATATTCAAGCCGATTTAGTTCCCTGCCGTCATCAGAATGAATTCTCATTGACGACACCAGATAAAATTAACTATATGGATGTTTCACCCAAGCAAATCGTTTCGGTTGCAGCATCTTTAATTCCCTTCTTAGAGCACGATGATGCGAACCGTGCTTTGATGGGATCGAACATGCAACGCCAAGCAGTACCTACATTACGAGCAGAAAAACCTCTCGTCGGTACGGGAATGGAGCGTACGGTTGCTTCTGACTCAGGTGTTTCGGTTGTCGCAAGACGTGGCGGTATTATCGATCTAGTAGATGCGTCACGTATTGTCGTACGTGTGAACGATGATGAAACTTCTGCAGGTGAGACTGGGGTAGATATTTATAACCTCACCAAATACTTCCGTTCTAACCAAGATACTTGCATTAATCAAATTCCAATCGTTGCCAAGGGTGATCGTATTAATCGCGGTGATATCTTAGCTGATGGTCCTTGTACAGACATGGGCGAGTTGGCGTTGGGTCAAAATCTTTTAGTAGCATTCATGCCCTGGAATGGATATAACTTTGAGGATTCGATCCTTATCTCTGAGCGTGTGGTAAGAGATGATCGCTTCACCACCATTCACATTGAAGAGTTAACTTGTATTGCTCGTGATACAAAGCTTGGTACAGAAGAAATCACCGCTGATATCCCCAATGTAGGTGAGTCAGCTTTAGCTAGTCTTGATGAATCAGGTATTGTATTTATTGGTGCAGAAGTAAGTGCCGGCGATATCTTAGTAGGTAAAGTAACGCCTAAAGGTGAAACGCAGCTTACACCTGAAGAAAAATTATTAAGAGCCATATTTGGTGAGAAAGCATCTGATGTGAAAGATTCATCCTTACGAGTTCCCTCAGGGATGAATGGAACCATTATTGATGTGCAAGTTTTCACCCGTGATGGTCTTGAGAAAGATACTCGCGCTAAGAGCATCGAAGAAGAGCATCTTGCACGCGTTCGTAAGGACTTAATCGATGAACGTCGAATTAGAGAAGAAGACATTTATCAACGTGTTTACAATTTATTATTAGATAAAAAGGCAACAGGCGGTCCTGGTAGTTTAAAACCAGGTTCAAAAATCACTGCTGCTTACCTTGAGAAGACAAACCGTGAGAAGTGGTTTGATATTCGCATGGAAGATGATGCTATTAGTCAACAGCTTGAGCAGTCATCTAAGCAATTAGAATCACTTGCAAAAGAAGTAGAAAAGCGGTTTAACGATAGCCGTAAGAAAATTGTTCAAGGTGATGATCTTGCGCCTGGCGTATTGAAAATTGTTAAAGTTTACCTTGCTGTTAAACGACGTATTCAGCCTGGCGATAAGATGGCTGGCCGCCATGGAAACAAAGGGGTAATCTCTATTGTTGTTCCTATGGAAGATATGCCTTATATGGAAGATGGTACTCCGGTGGATATCGTTTTAAATCCATTAGGCGTTCCCTCACGTATGAATATCGGACAGGTTCTTGAAACCCACTTAGGTCTTGCAGCAAAAGGGCTAGGCCAACGTATTGGCCATATGCTGGATAGCAAGCGATCTAATAAAGAAATCAAGGACTATATCTCAAAAATCTATAACCATGACGGACAAAAGCGACTTGATTTAGATAAATTGTCTGATGATGAGTTTAAGATTTTAGCCAATAATTTGCGAAATGGGGTTCCCATGGCAACACCCGTCTTTGATGGTGCGACGGAAGAAGAAATTAAAGCCATGTTGCAATTAGCTGATTTACCCGTAGATGGTAAAACCATGCTGGTTGATGGTCGTACAGGTCGAAGATTTGATAACCCAGTAACTGTTGGTTACATGTATATGCTGAAGCTCAATCACTTGGTTGATGACAAGATGCATGCTCGATCAACGGGTTCTTATAGCTTAGTTACCCAACAGCCACTTGGCGGTAAGGCTCAATTTGGTGGCCAACGTTTCGGGGAGATGGAAGTCTGGGCACTAGAGGCTTACGGTGCTGCTTACACGTTACAAGAAATGTTAACGGTAAAATCGGATGATGTTAGCGGTCGAACTAAGATATATAAAAATATCGTGGATGGAGACCATCGCATGGACCCAGGCATGCCTGAATCGTTCAACGTATTATTGAAAGAAATCAGAGCGCTAGGGATAGATATCGAATTAGACCACGACTAGGAGCTGTGGAACATTCTATGATTGGCCGCAACGATAAAAATGTCTTTGCGGCTTAAGATAACGAATTATTCGCGAGTTCTAATTGATGAATACTGACAGACAAAGACCATTTTTGGAGAATAACTTGGCTATTATAAGCAACGAACCAATGAAACAAGCCCCTGTAATGAGTGATTTGCTTGGCATGCTCAAACAGCAAGGTCAAAGTGAAGAGTTTGATGCGATTAAAATTGCATTAGCTTCACCTGAATTAATTCGTTCGTGGTCTTACGGTGAGGTTAAGAAGCCAGAGACTATTAATTATCGAACTTTCAAACCAGAGCGCGATGGTCTATTTTGCGCGAAGACATTCGGACCAGTTAAAGATTATGAATGTTTGTGCGGTAAATACAAACGCCTTAAACACCGCGGCGTTATTTGCGAAAAATGTGGCGTGGAATTAGCCCTTGCCAAAGTCCGTCGTGAGCGCATGGGGCATATCGAGCTAGCAAGCCCTGTAGCTCATATATGGTTCTTAAAATCACTGCCCTCCCGTATTGGGTTATTGCTGGATATGACCTTGCGGGACATCGAGCGTGTTTTATATTTTGAAGCGTTTGTGGTAGTTGATCCTGGTATGACCGAGCTTGAGCGTGGACAATTACTTAATGATGAAGTCTACCTTGAAGCGATGGAACAGTATGGGGATGAATTTGATGCGCGCATGGGGGCAGAAGCCATTCGTGATCTATTGCGCCAAATTGATCTTGAAGAAGAAATTAAAACATTACGTGAAGAGTTACCAGTAACCAACTCTGAAACAAAGATTAAGAAAATCACCAAGCGGTTAAAGCTTCTTGAGGCATTCTATGAGTCAGGTAACAAGCCTGAATGGATGATTATGAATGTCTTACCTGTACTGCCACCTGATTTACGTCCTCTTGTACCCCTTGATGGTGGCCGTTTTGCTACATCTGATTTGAATGATTTGTATCGTCGGGTTATTAACCGAAATAACCGTTTAAAAAGACTATTGGACTTAAATGCTCCTGATATTATCGTGCGCAATGAAAAACGTATGTTACAAGAATCAGTGGATGCATTATTAGATAACGGTCGCCGTGGCCGCGCTATTACAGGAACCAATAAGCGCCCATTAAAATCACTCGCTGATATGATCAAAGGTAAGCAGGGGCGTTTCCGTCAAAACTTACTCGGTAAGCGTGTAGATTATTCAGGCCGTTCCGTGATTGTAGTAGGTCCTACTTTACGTCTTCACCAATGTGGTTTACCTAAAAAAATGGCATTAGAATTATTTAAGCCATTTATTTTTAGTAAATTAGAGTTCAGAGGTTTGGCGACTACCATTAAAGCAGCTAAGAAAATGGTTGAGCGTGAAGAGCCTGTCGTTTGGGATATTCTCGATGATGTTATTCGTGAACATCCAATCCTATTAAACCGTGCGCCAACATTGCACCGTTTAGGAATTCAAGCGTTTGAGCCTATCTTGATTGAAGGTAAAGCTATTCAATTGCATCCGTTGGTATGTACGGCGTATAACGCGGACTTCGACGGCGACCAAATGGCTGTACACGTGCCGTTGACGATTGAAGCACAGCTTGAAGCTCGTTCTTTAATGATGTCAACCAACAATATTTTGTCACCTGCAAGCGGTGAGCCCATTATTGTACCTAGCCAGGACGTTGTTTTAGGTCTTTATTATCTGACGCGTGAGCGTATTAATGCCGAAGGCGAAGGTAAAATTTTTGCAAGCCCTCAAGAAGCGCAGAATTTTTATGAGGCAGGATTTGTTGATCTTCATGCTAAAGTTAAGATCCGTATGCCTGTTGATACAGCAAAGCCTGAATCTGGCCACGAACTTGTTGAAACCACGGTAGGTCGGGGTATCCTTGCAGATATTCTACCAAAAGGTATGCCATTTTCGCAGGTTAATAAGGCCATGACGAAAAAAGCGATCTCAAAAGTATTAGACAGCTGTTACCGAAATTTTGGCTTGAAAGAGACTGTCATTTTTGCGGATCAATTAATGTATACCGGCTTTAAATATGCCGCTCGTGCTGGAGCTTCCATCGGTATTGAAGACATGGAAATCCCAGAAGATAAAGCATCTATTATTGAGCAGGCTGATAATGAAGTCCGTGAGATCGAGGCGCAATTCCGCTCGGGTTTAGTGACCAACGGAGAGCGCTACAATAAGGTAATTGATATTTGGTCGCGTACGAACGAAATGGTTGCCAAGTCGATGATGACTAAAATTGCAACCGAAGAAGTAAAAAATAAAGAGGGTAAAGTTGTACGCCAAGATTCATTCAACCCTATCTTTATGATGGCTGATTCCGGTGCGCGAGGTTCTGCTGCTCAGATTAGACAGTTAGCCGGTATGCGCGGACTGATGGCAGCGCCAGACGGCTCGATCATTGAAACACCTATTACGGCAAACTTCCGTGAAGGATTAAATGTATTCCAATACTTTATTTCTACTCACGGTGCGCGTAAAGGTTTGGCCGATACGGCATTAAAAACAGCTAACTCAGGTTATTTGACTCGTCGGTTAGTGGATGTTGCGCAAGATGTAGTAATTACTGAACTTGATTGCGGTACCGAAAATGGTATTTTAATGCAGCCTTTAATTGAAGGCGGTGATATTGTTGAGCCTCTACACGAGCGGGTTTTAGGCCGTGTCGTAGCTACGGATGTTTATTTACCCAATCAAAATGAACCTATTGTTGAAGCAGGGACTCTGCTTGATGAAGAATGGGTTGAGCGTTTAGAAAAATTAGGTGTTGATCAGGTACTTGTACGCTCACCGATTACTTGCCAAACTCGCTTTGGTTTATGTGCAAAATGTTATGGTCGAGATTTAGCTCGAGGGCATTTGGTTAATACCGGTGAAGCTGTGGGTATTATTGCCGCTCAGTCAATCGGTGAGCCAGGAACACAGTTAACCATGCGTACCTTCCATATTGGGGGAGCCGCGTCTCGGGCAACAGCAGCAAATAATATCCAGATTAAAAATAAGGGTGTGATTCGCTTACATAATATTAAGACGGTTACACAAGATAATAATAACTTAGTAGCTGTATCTCGCTCAGGTGAGGTTACCATTGCTGATGAATTTGGTCGCGAAAAAGAGCGCTATAAACTGCCGTATGGAGCCGTGCTCTCTGTTCAAGATAATTCAACGGTTGAAGCGGGTCAAATTATTGCCACATGGGATCCGCATACGCATCCTGTAATTTCGGAAGTAGGTGGTAAGCTCAAGTTCGTTGATTTGGTTGAAGGCATGACCATGAATCGACAAACTGACGAGTTGACGGGCTTAAGTAATATCGTAGTAACCGATGCTAAACAACGAGGTGCAGCAGGTCGAGATATGCGGCCTATGGTAAAACTAGTGTCTGATAAGGGCGATGATATTTTCATAGCCGGCACGAATGTTCCAGCCCAATATTATTTACCCGTTGACGCTATCATCAATTTTGAAGATGGTAGTACCGTGGGCGTAGGTGATGTGATTGCGCGTATTCCGCAAGAGCGAACAAAAACCCGCGATATTACAGGAGGCTTGCCGCGCGTAGCAGACTTATTTGAAGCTAGAAAGCCGAAAGATGCAGCTGTTATGGCAGAAATTTCAGGCGTCGTTTCATTTGGTAAAGAGACGAAAGGAAAACGACGATTGATTATCACAGAATCTGAAAATAAATCGCATGAAGAGTTAATTCCTAAATGGCGTCATATTTCAGTATTTGAAGGCGAGCATGTTCAGCGCGGTGAAATTATAGCAGATGGCCCACCTAACCCCCATGACATTTTACGTCTATTGGGCGTTGGAGCATTGGCTAATTATATCGTGAATGAAGTGCAAGATGTTTATCGTTTACAAGGTGTAAAAATTAACGATAAGCATATCGAAACCATCGTTCGCCAAATGTTGCGTAAACGTACGGTTACTTTTGCTGGTGATTCAAAATTCTTAGCTGGTGAGCAAATAGAAGAAACAGCAATGCTTCAGGAAAATGATAAGTTAGTCACGGAGAATAAATTACCTGCCCAAGGCACGCCGATTCTTTTAGGTATTACCAAAGCATCACTTGCTACAGAGTCATTTATCTCAGCGGCTTCGTTCCAAGAAACTACACGCGTGCTGACAGAGGCTGCTGTAAGTGGAAAAGTAGATGATTTACGTGGTCTGAAAGAAAATGTCATGGTGGGTCGATTGATTCCTGCAGGAACGGGGTACACCTATCATAAAAAACGTAAGGCAAGGCGTGCAAGAGCAGCAGCTAATGGTGAGAATGTATCACATACAGTAACAGCGAGTGATGTGGAGCATGCATTAAGTGAAGCGCTCAATGCTGAATCACCGAACAACAATAATAATGATAAACAAGAGCAATAGGATAATTGCCTAACTATAAGAGGTAAGAAATTTATGCTGTCATTTCTCAGGTAGCCTGGGGAATGGCAGTACTTAATAGAACCAATAATGTTTAAAATGATTTCATCATCTTGACAAGTGGTCTTAACCTATATAGAATCCGGCCTCCTTATGCATACGAAATAATCTCAAGCTAAAGTTTGGAGTTAACAATAAATGGCTACTATTAATCAGTTAGTAAGAAAGCCTCGCGTGGACGCTAAAAGAAAAAGTAATGTCCCTGCACTGGAATCTTGCCCCCAACGCCGCGGCGTTTGTACGCGCGTTTATACAACAACACCTAAAAAGCCTAACTCAGCTATGCGTAAGGTTGCGCGTGTTCGTTTAACAAATGGGTTTGAGGTATCTTCTTACATTGGTGGTGAAGGTCATAATCTACAAGAACACTCTGTAGTACTCATTCGTGGTGGTCGTGTTAAAGACTTACCTGGTGTGCGTTATCACACGGTTCGAGGTAGTTTAGATACCTCTGGTGTAAATGATCGTAAACAAGGCCGTTCTAAGTATGGAACGAAAAAACCAAAAGATAAGAAATAACCTGAGAGCGTAGGAATTAGATATGCCAAGAAGAAGAGAAGTCCCCAAAAGAGAAATTCTGCCTGATCCTAAGTATCACAGTGAATTGTTGGCAAAATTTATTAACGTATTAATGGTCAGCGGCAAAAAGTCTATTGCTGAAAAAGTTATCTATGGCGCTTTAGAAGTTTTAGAAGACCGCGTCAAAAAGATGAGGAAAGACGAAGAGGATGAAGGTAGCAGCGCGGGTAGTACTGGCGTACTTCGTCACTTTGAACGAGCTCTAGACAATGTACGTCCAACCGTAGAGGTTCGCTCACGCCGCGTAGGTGGAGCTACTTACCAAGTACCGGTGGAAGTAAGAACAGACCGCAGTATCGCACTGGGCATGCGCTGGATTGTTCAGGCATCTCGCTCACGTGGTGAGAAAGGTATGATGCTTCGTCTAGCAGGTGAATTGGCTGATGCTTTTGAAAACAAAGGTTCAGCTGTAAAGAAACGTGAAGAAACTCATAAGATGGCAAAAGCAAACCAAGCTTTCGCTCATTTTAGATGGAATTAAGAGAGAGGAAACACTCGTGTCAACTACTCCATTAGAACTATACCGAAACATTGGCATCGCAGCGCACGTAGATGCGGGCAAGACAACTACAACAGAACGTGTTCTGTTCTATACCGGCACCTCACACAAAATTGGTGAGGTACACGATGGCGCTGCCACAATGGACTGGATGGTTCAAGAACAAGAGCGTGGTATTACCATTACTTCAGCAGCAACGACCTGCTATTGGTCTGGTATGGATAAACAATACCAACGTCATCGCATTAATATTATTGATACACCAGGACACGTGGACTTCATGATTGAAGTAGAACGTTCTTTGCGTGTATTGGATGGTGCTGTTGTGGTATTTGACTCAGTGGCTGGTGTTGAACCTCAATCTGAAACAGTTTGGCGGCAAGCGGATAGATACGGCGTTCCACGTATTGTATTTGTGAATAAGATGGATCGTATGGGTGCTAATTTCTTGCGTGTTGTCAGTCAAATTAAGCAGCGCCTTGGAGCAACTCCAGTTATTGTTCAGTTGCCTATTGGTGCTGAAGAAGCGTTTAAAGGTGTTATTGACCTCATCAAAATGAAAGCTATTTTCTGGGATGAAGACAATAAAGGTATGACGTTCAAATATGAAGAAATTCCTGCTGACATGAAAGCCCAGTGTGAAGAGCTTCGTAGTGAAATCGTTGAAGCAGCTGCTGAAACATCTGAAGAATTAATGGAAAAATACTTGGAAGGCCAAGAGCTTACTGAGCAAGAAATTAAAGCAGCATTGAGAGCCCGTACGATTAATAATGAAATTGTTCCTGTATTTTGCGGCTCTGCTTTCAAAAATAAAGGTGTACAAGCAGTACTAGATGGGGTAATTGATTATTTACCATCGCCTATTGATATTCCTGATGTGAAAGGTCTTGATGAAGACGGTGAAGAAGATCATAGAAAAACAGCGTATGATGCACCCTTTTCAGCATTGGCTTTTAAAATTGCTACCGATCCATTTGTAGGTACTTTGACGTATTTCCGTACTTATTCAGGAACACTAAAAAGCGGTGATACCGTATATAACCCTGTAAAAGGCAAGAAAGAGCGTATTGGTCGATTATTACAAATGCACGCTAATTCGCGGGAAGAGATCAAAGAAGTTAAAGCAGGCGATATTGCTGCAGCAGTTGGTTTAAAGACAGTAACAACAGGAGACACCTTATGTGATGTTGATAAGGTGATTACGCTTGAGCGTATGGATTTCCCTGATCCAGTTATTGCTGTTGCGGTTGAGCCTAAGACTAAAGCTGACCAAGAAAAAATGTCGATCGCTTTAGGTAAATTAGCTCAAGAAGATCCTTCATTCCGTGTTCATACTGACGAAGAGTCAGGGCAAACCATTATTCAAGGAATGGGTGAGCTTCATTTAGAAATTATTGTTGATCGCATGCGTCGAGAATTTTTCGTCGAAGCGAATGTTGGTAAGCCACAAGTAGCTTATCGTGAAACCTTAAAAGCGCCTATTGAGCAAGAGGGTAAATTTGTTCGTCAATCAGGTGGTCGTGGTCAATACGGACACGTATGGCTTAAGATTGAGCCAAAGGCTCGTGGTGAAGGCTATGAGTTTGTGAATGCTATTGTCGGTGGTGTGATTCCTAAAGAATACATACCTGCGGTTGATAAAGGTATTCAAGAACAAATGCAAAACGGTGTCATTGCCGGCTATCCAGTTGTTGATGTTAAAGTCACGCTATTTGATGGTTCGTTCCACGAAGTTGACTCTAGTGAAATGGCATTTAAGATTGCAGGTTCACAATGCTTTAAGCAAGGTGCGCAAAAAGCAACGCCTGTTTTACTTGAGCCTGTCATGAGTGTTGAGGTGGTTACCCCAGAAGATTACATGGGTGATGTAATGGGTGATTTAAGCCGACGTAGAGGAATGGTTCAAGGTATGGATGAATCGCCTGCAGGGCGTGTTATTCGTGCTGAAGTTCCTTTAGCTGAAATGTTTGGATATTCCACCGATCTTCGTTCAGCAACGCAAGGGCGTGCAACGTACACTATGGAGTTCTTAAAATACGCAGAGGCGCCAGCAAACATTGCTGAAGCGATCATCAAGAAACAATAAAGTTAATGAGGTAAATTGAAATGGCGAAGGAAAAATTTGAGCGTAAGAAGCCACACGTAAATGTTGGTACGATAGGTCACGTAGACCATGGTAAGACGACGTTGACGGCGGCGATTACG
>JAGVKL010000030.1 GCA_020050595.1 Legionellales bacterium | reverse complement strand
TTGAGGCAAAATACACGCTCGATTGAGGCGAATAGCAAGCTCTATTTAACGAAATCAAGCGTGTATTTTGACCCATTTATTGCTTTTGCAGCCCGGCGAAACGTTAGGGACGTTGCCTAAGCAAGTTAGTGTTATTTTGAAATGGTTTTAAATCCAGTTAACCCATTATTCACCTAACACAGCATAAATACTACCATCGTGTGCCGGTTCAATTTTATATATGCGGTTATAGGCATAGAGATGAGCTTCAGATTTGTTTATTGCAAAGCCTACAATTTGAAACCGCGGGGGCATCAAGGTAGTAAATTCTATTTTTACCACCTCATTATCAGGACATGAGCCTGTAAGCTGAATGGTTTGACCCTTTCGCCAAAACATTCCTGGACGCACACCCTGTATAGTACAGATTTTGTCACTCCAATACATTTCAGTCAATTGAACATCTTCCAAATCATTTTTAATAGTTGTATTCGGAAGCTGGTAAGCAAAAGCAAGCGGGGCCATCATCACCAAGGCAGCTAAAATAGACTTTTTCATTAGTGTGATTTCCTTTTGTTTAGTGATATACGATGCTTGAAAATACCAAAGTTACGATACTAGATAATGCTCTTGTGACAATAAGAGCAAGATCATTACCCAAAAAAACCTTGCTCTTTATTTTGCCCCAGCGCCACACCCGTTTAAGCCGCGCTTGCTGGCGTTAGTAAATTAAATTGCGATTCAACGTCTGACGCTAAAGAAGGTGACCCCTCCCCTCCATCGACTGGTTTAAAAAAGTTCGCCCGCAACGTGCTTATTGATTGAGGACGATGAGTTCTTTCGACTGTGCTTTTATTAATAGAAATACCACCACTATCAGACGTTAAGCTCGTTTCAAAAGAATAATCCTCAGTAAGGCTGTATTCCGAAGGCTCTTTTACCGCTAATTCGTCGATACCAGAATTTAAGCGCTTTGCTTTTTGATAGGCTATATCACGAGTTTGCTTCGAGTCACTAGCAACAACAGATGCTGTGATCACAAGAAGCACAAAAGCTATACTTAACCCAAGCATAACTCCTAGTGGTGGCGCAAGTCCAAATAGAAGTCCGACAAAGAGCATTGGTATTATGAGTGTCGCAAAAACCCATGCGGTGCCATGAATAGCCCCGCTTCTATGCCCATCTCTCTCATAGCTACGTTGTAATTTGGCAATATCTGCTCGAAATTCCTCAGATTGCAGGAGTTGTTGCGCCTGATTGATAAACCCTTGAAGATTTTCTCTTGGACTGATCGTTAACTTATCAAATAACTTTGCCAAGACAGCCAAGGCCTGTTGATTATTATGAGATTCTAATAACCTTAAAAAGGAGATGTATTTTTTATGCGTTTCCATCATGTAGCGCAAGGTAAAGCTTGCAGACCAGGCTTTATCTACTGCCTCTGCTGAAACACTAGCACCCTCTAATACTTGCAAATGCTGCTTACGAGTCGCTTCTAATGCTTTTATATAATCAACCAATAATACTTGGCGAGCTTGGGCTTGTTTTTCTGTTAGCTTCATGATGTCTCCAACCTAAACAGTTAGATGCAGGAACTTATGAGACACAAATTATACACTATGATTTTTTTTTGTAAATATGGTTGTATATACCCAAAAATAATTGTCAAATGAATACGCTTGAATATGGAGCATTTTAAATGCTAAATTAGCGACAATTTTTATCTTTAAGTTTTTTAAAATGCCAAAGCCGATATTCTTTAACCACCACGCTCATCCTAGAAAACACACGCATCATGCACCTACAAAACTCCCTGTAGATAAAACTTTATCTGGTAAACCCGCAAAGCACAGGCCCAAAGCTGAAGTACCCCCCGATGATCTGATTACGCCTATCGTTGCAACTAAACGGCATGAGGTAAAAAAGACAAAGCATGCTGCATCAGCATCGATCCCTCGACGTTCACAAAGCTATTTTTATCTTCTTATGATGATTTGTTTAATGGGAGAGCTATCTAAAGCTGAAGCGGGTCGTCAATGTTACTGGAATTCCCCATCAGGCGAGGTTGGAAAAGGGGTTGATTGTGATTTAGATCGCGAGCGCTACGGGGTTAATTGTTTATATTTAGCCAGCGTACCTCCTGATTCGATTATTGATTTTTCCCACTTCGACGTCGCACTAGGTCATGTGTATGCTAATTCTAGGTACAATTTAGTACCCCAATTCTCTCATTGTTTTTTCTATGGACAACCTTCTACTGACTACTGGCGATATGGGCCTCCTCCTTCAGGTAAAACGCTTTTGGCGCGCAGTGTGGCAATTTATGGTAATGTCGAGCTAACTGACTGGACTATTCGTACATCAAAAATTCATCCCGAACGGCAGGCTTGTTTTACTGGTCAGGGAAATGCGGCTAGACAATGTGGCTTAGCAGCCTTAACGCCCTCAGAACGAAACAGCTACTCTATAGAAACAGGCACACCGTCAGAAACCGCAGGGGCGGTCTTAATTGCTTATCACACTAAATTGACTGGTAAACGCACTTATTTTCAGGCCGAGGGTACCTTTCTAAACTGGGGTAAAGTAACGTTAGATAGTACGTATTCTTTACACACTGGGGACTTGATTCAAAAACCCGACTCCGAGCTTAAGTTTACTCTCGAACCCTCCGATCCTCGTGACGTAGAAGTAGTTGCCACAGGCAAAATCGATAATGCAGGGCAAATCGTAGAGCATCGATTTTTTGCACCAGCACCAGCACCCACCCCCACCCCTTTGCCCCCACCTCGGCCGGGAGATTGTGATGTGTGTTTTGGTCACACCCTTGAAGAAATTAACATGTGCGATGAATCATGCTCCGCGCTAATGGTATAGACTAACCATGAAAAAAAACAATAACAAACTTCACTATTTAAGCATTCAACAAACGGTGCAGGCGTTTTTTCTTTTGTTCATCCTCATGGCCTTCTCCATGCGAAGAGCGGAGTCCTTGCGCGTATATTCAGGTGCAGGAATCACGAACAGAGAAAGTGGCGGGATTAGTTATCATGGCGTAAGCACGTCTACGCCCGTATTACCCGCGCCAAACTATGCTGTCGGCACTGATTTGGTAAGCAGCTCATTGCCAAGAACCATTGGTGATGTCGTGGTGGTCAGTGATGGGCCTATCGTGAATGAGGGCACGGTCTCTACATCCGCTGGTTCTTTGATTTTGGCATCAAGGGTTGGCGTTGAGCAAAATCGTTTGGCACTTGCCACAGAACACGTGCAAATAATCACACCAGGTGATGTATCTTTTGGCTCAGGCTCGGTAACAGGCGTATTGCATAGCAGTAATGCCATCAGCGATGGGCAAACAAGCACGCAACCTGCCGTTCAAGTGATTGCTTCAGCAATTGCTGGTGTTGGTTGCACGGTGGGTGATTTAAGCGCTACTCCTATACGCTCTATTGAGTTAGTATCTACGCAAGGCGGTATTGAATTTGGCCCACAATACGTTACCACCTACCGCAGTAAAAAAACGTTGCTCGGCGGGAAAAAATCATCCACCGAAGTACAAGTGATTCCCCCTGTATTCCGAGGGCCAATATTCCTCTCTTCAGCAACCTTTGCTCGCTTTACAGCAGCCCAATTTTTAGCGCCCGTAGAGTATACGTCGTATCTTAATGCGCGCGAGGATATTACCTTGCAAGGGGCAATTGCCTCTCGCTCTGAAATGTCATCGCAGTTATTAGGACGTGCGTCTTCTTACAGCGAGCAGTTAGTTCCTACTTTTGCCACACATGGACTTTGTGTACATACATCAGGTCCTCAGTCCATTACATTACAAGGATTTATTCCAACAAGGCAACTATCTCTAAATGCCCCTATTGGCATCATTAAGATTAGTGCCATGCCCTTACATTCCTACCGCAAGAAAACAGGCTTGGGGGTCGGAATAGAAGCTAGCTCATTGATGGGAATGGTACACGGTCAGACTGATTTGACTCCTGTTCTCCTTGGAGAGCGTAAAACACCTAAAATCAGTGCAGGCATTTCATTACCTTTTCAATCTTATGTTCAGCAACTACAAAACCCCGAACAACCAGATTGGGCAAACGTTGTTAATGGGTATGCTGCCGGAAAAGAGGCCTATGGTCTGTATAAATTTTTCCAAGAACCTGGGAAGCATGCCTTGTTTCATGTAGGTGGGCGCTTAAGCTATGCCTCCTATGAAGAACGGCACAAACTATTTGCTGCCACTCAATTTTTATTAACGCTGTTTGAAGCGAATGCCCGTTTAATTCTCATTAATGGAGTGAGTATTCAAGCGCAAGTAATGGACATTGTGACGCAGGTAGTGCGACTTCAAGCTGAATTAGCTACCAGCTCTTATACATTTGATTCTGTTTCTGCAGGTCTAAGCATGGCCATTATCCCTGGCATTCCTCAATCACCCCTTACTATTTCAGGCGCAATAGCTCATGCAAGCGGCTATTCTGAATGTTGGGTTGCTGCAGAACTTTTAGCTCATCGCATGAGATTAAAAACTAATGAGCTGAGTGTACTTGATCGTGGGCGTGTTATCGGTGCGACCGGTTCAATTGAATATCAACATAGGCATCTCTCAGGGCAACAAAATCGGCTTCAAGCGATGAATTATGGTGGTGCTTTTTCAAGTGGAGGCAGTATCCATGTCTCATGGATGCAAGATCATAGACAATGGAGGCCTTATCGTTCAGAAATTGCTCTCCTTGACCAGCAGCATGTATCGGTTAAATCAACCGGTGTTGCTGATAGTGGGCAACAAAGTTCTGTAGCATTGGATTTAAGTTTCATTATTGATGCAATAACGTATTTAAAAGATAAGCTCGAAAAGCAAGGAGAGGAAATTCACTTGGCTCAACGGCCCTTAGAGCCCAACGAAGTTAAGCGACCTACTTACGGCCCAAGTACCAGTTCTAGGTATCCAAGAGCGCCATTAAAAAATGAGCTACGAATAAAAAAACAAAGACCTGAAGGATCACACTCTACAGAGCGTGCAAAATCAGGGAAATCTCCATCGCTTTATCCTACTACCGAAAGCGTAGAATCCTTGCATTCGCCCAGATCTATCATGGTACTACGTCCATCTGCCTATGATAGTTCGCCAATGGATTTTTGGTCAAACATGGACAAAGTGCCTAAATCTAGAGTTACTGGAAGCAAAGAGATTGTTGTTAAAGCTATAGCGTTATTGGGTCCTGGGATTGATCATTTGGGATTGCTAGCGAAACGAATGGATCATTGGCTAGCACATCCTTTGATTCGACTTAATACTGCCAGAAAATTTTTACAACAGAAAGAAGAAAATTCTGTAATGAAAATATCTGAACTGATGGCAATCGCTGCGGTAGAAGGGTGCTTAGAGGGCTTATGTACTTTATTTTATCTGGCAGTACAGCCATTAATTCATCCTAAAGAATTTTTAGAAGGAATCGGTCAAATGCAGGCGATGAGTGCCTACATGGAGCATGGCTATTACTTTAGGGATGATCTACGGATTCAACACATTAGGCAAAGTAATAAACGACTTACAGGCGATCTAGTAACGTATGGAAAAGAAATATATGATGCGCCTACTGAAGTACAAGTTCGAGAAGCAGCAAAATGGATGACAGTTCTCAGTGGAATGAAAGTAAGTTTAGCTACAAGTAGAGTGGCTCAAGCGAGTAGTAGGGGTGAATTAGTATATAGGACTACCTTATCCCCTACCCCACGTTTTTTTTCAGCACCTTCATTTCCTGGTAAACAAACAGTCCTGTATAAGAAGCCCACGGGTACTAGCACCCCTTCCTTTTTTATTAAACCAGCAGGACCTGAGAGAACACTGGAGCATGCTAGGATGTTAAAAAGATGGTATGCGGATCAACCATTAGAGGTACGGGCTCAACACGCAAGAGAATTCTATAAACAGTTTTCTGAAACCCATCCGACCACATGGCTAGCATCAGAAGATCTCGCTACTCATTTTCCTCATTTGCCAAAAAATTTATTTTCTGCCCAATATTTTCATGAAACTTCCTTTGAAAACGCTCGTTCTATTTTAAGCTCGGGTGGAATTGAGCATAGCTTAGGGGGCTTATATTTTGTTTCATCTAGGCCTTTAGAATCCTATGGAAATGTGGTTTTATTGTTTAATGATGCATTGGATACCCACTCAGTTGTTGGTAGATTCTTTTTTGATCAAGCAGAGTTAAGCAGAAAGAGAGGTTATGCCATTGGGTTTGAGCAACCTATTCCTGTAAACGAAAAAACATTAGTAGGGATTGCTGCCCGCGATAGAAGGCTTTCTTTATCAGAGCAAGAGATATTGAGTAAAGCCGCGGGTCGAGAAATCCAGATATATAATTTGCATGAAGTAGAACAGGCACTGAATTTAAGGGAAAAGCATTTTGGAATCCAAGCACCTCAGCATGTTCTCTCAGGTAGAGAAAAGCCCCTACCAATGTCCTATTTCCCTCCTGAATTTAATATGAAGGGAGGTATGAGAATCCAAGGAACGCGTCTTTTTGTTTATTTTAATGATATTAATCCTACTATATCCTCAGAGATGCTCTGGAATGCTGCAAAACAGATCGCCAAAGAGCATGCCATGAATTTCGTTACGCTTGAGCCTGCTGGCCCTCTGCGAGGACGTTTTTCAATTGAAACAAGAGATTTGCGAATGGTGGAGTCTTCTTTATATACACCATGACATAAGATGTCTTGTTAAAATTTACAATAAAAGAAGGGGACGGTCCGGGACGGTCCCCACCAAACATTATTAATGTCTAGGCTGTGCTATCTGCGACAATATCAGTGGTTGATGTTTAAATTGGCCATAGCCCAACAGGGCAGGAGCGTTTATTTTACTTATCATTATTGCTTTGTTGATATCGCAAACGATTTATTATCGGAAACGGAACGAGATGTTTCCATCTAAATGGAACCTCA